>LJVB01000091.1 GCA_001304215.1 Acidithiobacillales bacterium SM1_46
CCATCGATATAACTGGCGTGATTTGCCACCAGTACCCCGGGTTTGTCGATTGCGGCGTGTGACGCACCCGTAACATGAATGCGCATGCTGAGCAGCCGTGCCAGTAGCCGCGCCATCACACGTAGCATCCACCACACCCACGCTGGCCGGGGCAGGAGGGCTGCGGCGAGCCAGGTCGGTGGCGCGAGCAACCAGAACACGATCCAGGCGTAGACGGCAAACGTTGCGGCGCTCGCCGAGCGGCGCAGCCGGTGCAGAGCGGGACGCGTTGCCGCCAGTACGACATGGCCCAGTTGTACCCAGACCGGGCGCGCCGCGCCGCCAAGACGGCCTTGTTCATAAGCCTCGCTGCAGGCGGCACGGCGGATCTTGCCGCTCGAGGTCTTCAGCACCGCGTGCGGCGGAAGCAGCATCACGTCGTCGCACGGCACGCCCATGAGGTCGAGCGTCATGCCATTGATCCGTTCCCGCAACGCTTCCATTCCGGACGGGTCGGTTTCGCGGGTTTCGGCGATCACCACCAGGCGCTCGGTGGATGTGGTGCGGTCGTGCGCACCGATCACGGCCACGCAGCCTTTTCGTACCCCCGCGATGTTGCCAACCGCTTCACATCCTTGCGCCGGCCGCTGATGTAGATTTCGCCGTTTACGATATAGCCCATGTCGCCGGTTTCGAGCCAGTCGCCGTCGAACAAGGCCTCGGTCTTCTCCGGATTACGGTAGTAGCCGCTGGTTGCCGAGGGTCCGCGGAACTGCAGACGACCTTCGTGCGCTTCGGGCAACTCCCGGCCATTGTCATCGACCACGCGGACCTCGTGATCCGGCAGTGGCTGACCGCAGGAAACCATCTGCAGCGCTTGCGCGTCCTCGTCGCGCGCCGGTTCCGCGCGTCCCTCGCGCATGAACACGTCGCGTTGAACGCGCATCACATGCGGCCCGCGTCCAAGTGGGGGGAACGACAGGCCCACGGAGTTTTCTGCCAGGCCGTAGACAGGCATCAGGGCTTCCCAGCGCAGGCCGTTCGGCGCAAGGCGTGCGTGAAATCGCTGCATAGTATCGGGGCTGACCGGCTCGGCGCCGTTGAAGACCAGGCGCAGGGAACTGAGATCGAGGCCGTTGAGTTCCTCGTCGGTGATGCGCTTGAGGCAGAATTCGTAGCCGAAATTGGGCGCCGCCGAGAGCGTGGCGCGGTAATGGTGGATGGCATGCAGCCAGCGCAACGGCCGCGTGAGAAAGGTGAGCGGCGACATCATGACCACGAAGGCGCCGTAATAGAGGCTGCCCAGCCAGGCGCCGATCAGGCCCATGTCGTGGTAAAGCGGAAGCCAGGTGACGAACACGTCCTTCGCGCTTGCGTCGGTAGCACCGCCCATGGCGCGGATGTTGGCTAGCAGATTGGCGTGGGTCAGCACCACCCCCTTGGGGCGCCCGGTACTGCCCGACGTATATTGGAGAAAGGCCGTGTCCTGTGCGCCGATCGCCGGGAGCTGCGGCTTGCCGCCGCCAGCGAGATCATCTGGCGTAACGACCTGTTTCATGGCGGGCGCGGAGGACTTGAGCAGCCGCCCAAAGACCTTGGCCTGCGGCACCGTTACCAGCAGCTGCGCCATGCTGTTTTCCAGGATGCCGCCGTGGCGGCGCAGGTGTTCCTCGATCTGGCTCATGCGTGCAGGTGGATAAATCGGCACCGGCACGCCGCCGGCCAACAGGATGCCAAAGAAGGTGAAGAGATAGTCGAAGCCCGTGGGCAGCATCAGGGCGACCTTGTCGCCCGGCATCAAGCCGCGCTGCTGAAGTCCCGCGGCGATTCGTTGCGCACCTTCCCACAATTGGCCGTAGGTGATGCACGCTCCCCCGCCGGATTCCTCGTACATCTGTGCATGTGGCCGATCGGCGTGTTCTTGCACATGCCATGCGAGCACCTCGATGAGGGTTTGCGCGCGATCGGGAGTGCCGGCGACTTGGTCCAGTGCAGGCGCGCGCTCCTCCAACGGCGTTGCACCTGCGCCCGGGTGGCGCGCGCTGGTCAGCGCACGCGCAAGATCGCGTGGCGTTTCGACCTCGGAAAACACGCGCTCGGGCAGGGCGATGCCGAATTCCTTCTCGATACGGGCGAGCAGCTCGACGCGCCCCAGGCTGTCGAGCCCGAGGTCGCGCTCAAGTCGGCTGTCGAGCGTTATGGAGCGTCGACTCCTGGGGTGAAGTTCGCGAGCGAGCTGCCCGACGATCTCAAACAGTCGGGTCGAGATATCCGGGAGTCCCTCGACATCCGGAGATTGTGGGCTCGGTGTCGGCATGGGTGAGCCGGAGCGGCGGCGCTGTGTGCCGGCGCCTCCAGCGCCCGCGACCCAAGCCTCCGTTTATTCGATCAGACCCGCTTGGGGCGGGCCGTGCTTTGATCCCGGTCAATCGAGCCGGCAAGCAGCGGTCACCGACCCATTTTCCTGCCGCTGTACCGGCGCTCGGTCGTCACCGTACCGGAATCGCCACGATATTCGACCGGTCAAAAGATCGCGATGCGGCGTGATCGCGCGCGCTTATTTGGCCGTGCATTTGCCGACGAGCCTGCCGGTGTACTCGTTCACCATTGTGGTCGATTCACCACCCACCGTGCTGGTCAGCTTGAGGATGCCACGGTAGCTGCCCTTATCCCGGGTGATCTCGCCGGTTCCGGTCATCGGTTCCTTGCCCGTGCAGACAACGCGATAGGTCGTGCGGTTGCCAACGGTCTTGACGTCGCTGGTCTTGCAGTCTTTATCCATCGGTGTCATGCGATCGGCCTGCGTGCCCTTGACGCACACCTTGGTCGGTGGCCCGGGCATGCGCATGCCCTCCATGATCATGACGGTTTTCACTTCCCAGAGCTCATCAGGACCCTGGGCATGGACCGGCGCAAAAGACGCGATGGCAAGACAAAAGGCAAACAGTGAAGCGCTGCGAGCGTGCATGGCTACCTCTCCTCGGTGGTATGGATTGGGTTGTTATCTATCTGCCCTTGGCGCTGAAGTGCCATTCGAGAGTGACCTTCAACGGTACCTGCGGAGGCTGCACATTACTCAGCCACTCCGTCGTCACCTCCTGCTTGCCGCTGAATTGCGGGCTGCGCGATGAGCCGACCGGACCCTTAAAGGTGAGCAACTGTCCAAAATTCTTCGCGCCCCGGCCCGGACCGTTGCCAATAACTCGAAGGAGTCTGCGATTCTTGCTCGGACCGTGCGCGCCGTCTTTGCTGTCGCGGCAAGATTCCGTCAACTGCGCCGCCAGTTGGTCAGCCGGGATCCGTAACTCATACGTCGAGGCTTTGGCGTCGATGGTCATGAAGACGCCCATCGCCTGTTTCCCCGCCTCCAGCTTGATGTTCTCGGTCCCGGCCCAACGGCAGGTGACGTCGACCGGGGGACCGCCCGCGGTGTCAATAACCTTGAAGGTCGTCTCCTCGACATCAAACTGGACCTTGCCAGAACCGGAAATGGAAGTGCCCATGGTATTTGTCCATATCTGCATGCGCGGTTCGTAGTTCACCTCGCGGGCGGCACCCATGATCTCCGGCGCGGCGCCCTGTAGTTTTTGCAGGGCGCGCTGGTATTTCGGGTCGGCGAACATTTGCGAGCGCACGCGATTCTCGCAGGCCTCGTTGCCACCACAGGCGTCGACCTTCTCCTCCCACTTGTCAATGATCGCCTGATCGTTCTCGGTAATGGTCTTACGGTAGGCGTCGTCTGCCTTACCTATCTTTTGCCGGTTTTGCGGAGAGGTGTCGGCGGTGGGCTCGACGGCGTTGACGACAATCGAGAATTCGCCGCCGTTCTTTATCTTCCAGGCGATGGCCTCGTACCCCGCGCCGCGCCCGGCCTTGTGGCGGGTACTGCCTTCGGCTTTGACCTTGAACGTCAGCGTACCGGGGGTGCCGGGGGGCGCGAATTCCAATGCGAAGGCGACGGCGGGGAGAAGGGCAGCGCCCGCGAGCGCCAACCGAGCAATCAGCGAATGACGGGGGAAGGTCTTCTGGCGCATGGCGGCATCCAAATAGAGCAAGACTGGGAAAGAACAGGCTACCAGAAATCCGTTCCAACATACTGCGGCGTAAATGGCCCGCGTCTCGCCCATGACAAAACAAGTACTTGCGTGGATGGAGTGTCGGTGCGGTGCCAAATCCGCGTTAGTATTTCCCTCATGCGCAAGAGCATCACCATCAGCACGCATGCGCGGGAGGTCTTGATCGACATTACTGCGCTGGTGAAGGACGTGGTTCGGGAAAGCGGGGTTCGCGATGGCCTTGTGCACGTCTATGCGCAGGGAGCAACCGCGGCGGTTATGATTCAGGAGAACTGGGACGAAAGCGTGCAGACCGATGTCGTTCATCTGCTTCAGAAATTGATTCCGCGCGGTGCGTGGCTGCATGACCAGCAGGACGGCAATGGTGACGCGCACCTGAAATCTGGCCTTGTCGGCCCGTCGGAGACCGTTCCAATTATGGACGGCGAGCTGGGTCTTTCGACTTGGCAGAACATTTTCTTCTGTGAATTCGACGGACCGCGTGCCGAGCGCAGGATCGTTTGTACAGTAATGGCGAACCGATAGAGGTGCCAGATCACCGGTGGCCAAGAGCGTCCAAATTCCATCGCGGACGCGCGCCGCCGATCCAATCGGTTGGCCTGTCCCTTCCATCGCGGGTCAGTCGCCATTGATCGGAAGAGCATGTCGCGACACGATCGAGTGGCATTAGGCTGGTTATTCACCCGCGCACTTCAATCGGCAAGGAGGCAACATGGCGCAACTCGACGAAGTCAGAATCGCCCTGCGGGCCCACGGCGCGAGACTTCGAGCCTGTCCAAATGTGATCGCCACCGGAGTCGGCTACAAAGTCACTGCCGACCGGCGCACCGAGGCGCTGTCGGTCATCTGCTCGGTATCGCAGAAGGTGCCGCTCGCTGCGCTAAGCGAGCGTGAACGGTTGCCTGAGAAGATCGACGGGATCCCCACGGACGTGGTGCCAACTGGCGTAATCCGTGCCTTCGCAAACACCGGGCGCCTGCGACCGGCGCCGGGTGGCTCGTCGATCGGCCACCGAGATATCACGGCCGGCACACTCGGTTGTGTGGTCAAGCAGGGCGGGCAGGTGATGATCCTTTCCAACAATCACGTGCTTGCCAACAGCAATGCGGCATCACCAGGCGATCCGATCCTGCAGCCCGGCCCGTACGACGGCGGCAAGCTGCCCGGCGACCTGATCGCCGAGCTGCACCAGTTCGTGCCGATCTCGTTTGCTGAGCCCGCGAGCGATTGTGGCTTTGCGCGCGGTGTGCTCGCGCTGCTCAATGCGGGTTGTCAGGTGATCGGCAGCCACACCCGTTACCGCGCCTATCGCATTCAGGCCGCTTCCAATCTGGTGGACGCAGCGATCGCGCGGCCACTGAGTGCCTCCGACGTGAGCGACGAGATCCTCGATATTGGAAGGATTCAGGGGCTGGGCCGCGGTGAGCTCGGCATGCGATTGCAAAAGAGCGGGCGCACCACCGGTTACACCCAGGGTGAAGTCCTCCAGGTGGATGTCACGGCTAGCGTGCAATACGGGGCGGGACAGACCGCGCAGTTTACCGACCAGCTCATGGCCGGCGCCATGAGCCAGGGTGGGGACAGCGGCTCCGCGGTGCTCAATGACGACAAGCAGCTGGTCGGGTTGCTGTTTGCGGGCAGCGACAACAGCACTATCATCAATCGCGTCGAACACGTGTTCTCGGCGTTGAATCTCAGTTTATGAACCGCTTCGGGCTCGCGTTGCTATTGTTGGGCCTGCTGCCCGTGCAGAGCGTTGAAGCCAAAGGCTCCGTCATGTCACCGTCCATCGAACAAGTGAAAGCGACGCACCAGGAACGCTTGCTTGCGCTACCAGGCGTCGTCTCGGTCGGGATCGGGCGCGACGCACGCGGTCAATCGGTGATCGTGGTGGGGCTGGATGAGCCGCGTCCGCAGACGCAGGCCGCGATACCGCGCGAGCTAGACGGCTACCCCGTGCGTGTAGAAATCGTCGGCACTATCCGCGCACGATGACAGTGGTGTCATGCTTGCCCATGGAAGGCTTGCCGAGGACGGCAGCCCCGGTTTCGTGGGAGCAGTGTCGGCGAAGCCAGGCGACGCCGTTGATGCAAACAGGAAACCGTGAGCCGCGAGTAAGGTGGGAAGAACCGGGTCGGCGTGATCCGATTAATCGGCAGGTGGGTACAACCGAGATTACTGAATAACTGCCGCGTTTACACAAAAGTCTGCCAGTTGCTCCAGCACACGTTGTGTTGCCCGATTCGCTGCCGCGACGCCACCATAGGCATCATCACTGGCGACAGTTTCAGTGTCATCAAATTGCTTCACGGCCAGCACCCGTTTGCCGCGCAGGTCAATTAGGCGCGCGCGCAGCGTAAGCTGAACCCGGCTGGGCCGCGTCGCGAAGTCGTGCCACAAGCGAATCAGTTCAGTCTCGAGCAAGACATCGGCGGGAAGCGCGCCGCGCGGCTGCACGATAGCGCGAAAACTCCCGGTTTGCTCCATTGCCTGCACCAGCAGCGGTTCCAGCATGCGCGCCGGCGTGTCGGCCCATTGGTTGGTTAAGAAGGATCTCACTTCGTGTGGCTGCTGCGTGTAAATCATCTGGGGTGTGTCAAAACCTGATCGTGCCTGCAGCGGGCTGATGGCCAATACGAAGTCGCGCTTGATTAGTGCTGTCTGAGTAGCCGGTTGAGCATCCAGCACATAGATGTTCTGATCGGCCACTTGCGGTGCAGGCAGGGCGGCGCAACCCGACAGGAGTCCAATGACGGCCAGAACCGAAAGAGTGCGGCTGGGGGTCAGCAGCTGCGCTTCCGGCCTAGGCATCATGTCCACGGGCACGTTTATTCTCCGGGTCCGCGCTTCCTTGCCGGGTTTCCATACAGCAAGATGCTTGGATTCTGTTCCAGTTGATAACCGGTGCGCTGAAGCGAAGCGGTCACGTCACGCAATTCCTCAACCAGCTTGTGCACTTCCGGCAGCGTCTCACTGGTGAATTTGACGCTTGCGTCCGTGGCGGCGCGGGCGAGTGTGTTGGACATGTCGTCAAAGACATCGGCACTACGCTGTATGCGTTGAACGAGTGTGGGAAGGTCTTCGCTCACGCGCGAAGTGTTTTTGAAGGTCTCAGCGATGTCGATCAGGCTGGCGTCGAGACGCACCATGAGCGATGGGCCGCTGCGGATGACTGGATAGCCCTCTTCGATCTCGTTCTTGAGGTCCGGCGCATCACGACTGCCACCGGTGAGGTCGACAAATGCGATTCCGGTCAGACCCTGTGTCGATAGTGTGGCCACGGTATCCACCTTGACGGGGGTTCCGCTTTCGATGGCAAGTATTAGCTGAACCTGCTCGACATTTCCCGGCGCCAGTGAAATTTTTCTTACCCGGCCGACCTCGACCCCCCGGTAACGAACCGGCGCATTCAGGTTCAATCCCGCCACCGATTCGTCCATATACGTCAGATAGAGGTCGTAGGATTTGCCAAACGTCTTGCCGCTGCTCAGCCACAGCACGCTACCGATAAGCGCCGCGCTGAGAACCAGCACAAATACCCCGACCACGGCAAAATTTACTTTCTCTTCCATGCCTGCTCGCGCGCCGCGCGACCACGCGGTCCATAGAAATATTCACGCACCAGCGGATGATCCATTTTTGAGAGTTCTGTCATGCTGCCAGTCCCCAGGATCTGCCCCTTGTCAAGAACCGCGACCCGGTCGGCAGTGCGCCACAGCAGGTCGAGGTCGTGTGTCACCATCATTATGGTTAGCCCGAGCACATCGCGCAAACTTTTCACCAACTCGTCGATGCCGCTGGCACTGAGCGGGTCAAGGCCGGCGGTTGGTTCGTCGAGAAACAGCAGTTCGGGATCCAGGGCAATGGCGCGCGCCAGTGATGCCCGTTTGCGCATTCCTCCGCTCAGTTCATTCGGGTACTTGGCTCCGGCATCAGCCGGAAGGCCAGTAAGGGCAATCTTCAGTGCGACGACTTCATCGATGAGCGCTTGGCTGAGTTGCGTGTGTTCGCGCAACACCATGCTGACATTTTCCGCCACCGTCAGCGAGCTGAAGAGGGCGCCACGTTCGAACATTACCCCATATCGACGCCGTAGCGGCAGCGCTTCTTCATCACTCAGACCGACGACTTCCTGACCGAACACCTTGATCGAGCCCGACACGGGTTGGAGTAGCATGATAACGGCACGCAACAGCGTCGACTTGCCGCAGCCACTGGCACCCACCAGCGAGAAGATTTCACCCGGCCGTACGGACAGGCTGGCATCCTCATGCACCACTGCCTTGCCGTAACGCGTATGCAGGTGGCGGATGTCAATGACGGAGCCGCTCTGCTGTTGATTTCTGTTCGCGGTACTCATAACTCGAGCCAGTTGAAAACGATAGAAAACAGTGCATCGGCCACGATCACCAGAAAGATCGAATGCACCACGCTAACTGTGGTCTGGCGGCCAACGCTGTCCGCGCTGCCGCTAGCCTGAAAACCCTGGAAACATCCAACCAGCGCGATGATCACGGCAAACACCGGCGCTTTGCTGACACCAGTCAGGAAGGAGGACAGGCTGACCGCTACTTCAAGGCGATCGATGAATAGTTGGAAACTGATATCCAGCATATTGCTGGCCATGACCATGCCACCGATCACACCGGTGATATCGGCAAAGACCGTCAGTAGCGGCAGGGCGATGATCAGCGCTAGGATCTTGGGCTGTACCAAGAGTTCTTGTGGCCCGACGCCGATGGTGCGAAGCGCATCGATCTCTTCACCGATCTTCATGGTGCCGATTTGTGCGGCCCAAGCGGAGCCTGACCGGCCCGCGACAATGATGGCGGTCAACAGTGGCGACAATTCGCGCAACATGGCTAGGCCGACAAGATCGACGACGAAGATGTTGGCGCCAAACTGTTGCAACTGATCGGCGCCCTGATAGGCGATCACCACCCCCATTAGGAACGACAACAGCCCCGTGATCGGCAGCGCTTCGAACCCGGCGGTCTGCAAATTGTGGAGAATCGGAAGCCAGCGGATACGGCGCGGATGGAGGAGTGAACGCAGAAAGACAATCGCGCTCTCACCGATAAAGGCGAGCATCCCGGTCAAGTGGATCAGGCTATACCAGGTCTGCGCTCCGATGCCGGCCAACAGGCTGACTTTGGGTAGCACCGCCGGTTCGGCGGTCGCAGCATGTGCGGTAATCAGCTGCAGTAAGGTGTTGAACTCGGGTCGCAATCCGATGATCCGGACCGTCCTTGCACCGCGCTGTTCCAATGTGCGGACGGTACGATGCAACAGCCATGCTCCCGCAGTGTCCAGCGCAGATATCGCCGACGCGTCGATCACGCAATCGACCGCATCAGTTTGCGCAACAGCCGTCAGAGGCTGTTCGACGGGGGCGATTCCCTGCACAGTCCATGCCCCGGTGCAGCGGATATTGACGGATGCCGGCACAGCTGCCGTGCCCGTTTCGATCTCGAACCGCGCAACTTGCCTGGCTGTCATTGTTGCTGCTTCCGGTGCAGGGGCTGGCGCCAAAGGATATGTCATATCACCGACCATCGAACAAGTGAAGGCGATGCATCAAAAACGCTTGCTTGCGCAATCAGGGGTCATTTCGGTCGGAATCGAGCGCGACACGCAGGACGAATCGGTGATCGTGGCCGGGCGGGATGAGCGGTGCCTCTGACGCAGACTGCGGCAGCGCGCGAGCGGGTTGGTTAACCCGCGCGCGTCGACATCGTCGGCACTATTTGCGCACCATGACAATGGTGCCATGTTTGCCCACAGAAAAGCTGCCGAAGACGTCAGGCCTGGCCTCGTTGAAGGGTTGCCGGCGGGGCCCGCCCTGAAATCGA
>LJVB01000182.1 GCA_001304215.1 Acidithiobacillales bacterium SM1_46
CGTCACGAGTCTGTCGACGGAAATCAGCCATGCCGTCGCGGGCGAGCAGTGCGGATGGGGGTTTGCCGTGGGGGATGCCGAGGCAATGGCGCAGGCGATTCTGCTGGCCGCCGATCATCGCGACGAGCTGAGACGCCGTGGCGAGAAGGCGCAGCGCTACTTCGAGCGCCACTATACGCTCAGCGAATCCGGCCGCCCCCTGCGCGAGTGGGTCGCTGGCTCACCCTCCAAGGCGCCCGACTGGCGGTGCCTCAACGCCGCCGGCTGGCCGTTGCCGATCCGCGCAGCCGACCTGCGGCGCATGTCGCCGCCGCGTCGTCTTGCCTACCGCTATGCCAAGTTCGGCGCTCGGGGATTGTTGGCGCAGTTGCTCTCGACCCGAAAGCGCCCGGAGCGAGTAGTTCCCCCATGAGCCGCATCTTTCTTGTTGGTGCAGGGCCGATGATGGACGGCGGAGCGTGTCGCGTGACCGCCCACGCCTGGCGAACATGGCATTTCGTCAGCGCCCTGCGCCACGCCGACCACGAAGTGGCGCTCTATACTGTCTCACAGACCATCTCGCCGCTTGACCCTTTGGGACAGTTCGCCGAGCCACGCACACGGGACGGCGTTGCCTATGAGAACCTCGACATGCGCGCCGGCAATATGCTCGCCTACCTGATTGAACGATACCAGGCCTTTCGCCCCGATTGCGTGATTGGCGTCAGCACCGAGCCTGCCTCGTGGGCGTGCCGAATGCGACCGACTGTTCCCGTATGGGCCGACCTCCACGGTTGGGTCATGGCCGAGGCCCAGCTGAAAGCGGCGCGCGATGGCAACGACGACATTCTCTCTCTGGGCGAACTCGCCACGGTCGGGCGGCTCAATCGCCACAACGTCCGGCACGACCTTGTCGTGACCATCCCCAGCTCGGTTGATTTCACCTCGCTCGCGAAGCCTTCGGAGACCGACTGCATCAGGCGCTTGGTCGGCGGGGACGATGCCTTCGTTGTCCTCTGGAGCGGCAGCTTCAACACCTGGACCGACGCTGCTACATTGTTCGACGCGCTCGAATGGGTGATGACGCGCGATTCGACCGTCCATTTCGTTGCGACAGGGGGAGCCATACCCGGTCATGTGGACAGCGTGTTCGAGGCATTCAGTGAGCGCGTAAGCCGTTCGCCACACGGCTCGCGCTACCATCTGGTCGGCTGGGTCGGCTCGCACGAGTTTCCTGCCTACCTGGCCGGTAGTCATCTGGCGGTCTGTGTAGATTTCCCCTGCCTTGAGACTTCGGTGGGAACGCGCACGCGTCTGGTCGAAGCCATGGCTTACGGCCTGCCTGTGCTCATAACAAGAGGAACCGAACTGAGCACGGAGCTCGAGCGAGAGCACATCGGTTGGGTTCTGGCACCGGGAGAACCTCAAGCGCTCGGCGAGAGGATTCTCAAGTGTGCAGGCGAGCGCGAGCAAACCGCCTCGATGGGAAAAAGGGCGCGCCGTTTTGTCGAGCAGCACTACGCGATCGAACAAACAATGGAACCATTCCTGCGGTGGGCCGACCGTCCTTGTTTTGCTCCCGACAACGCCCTTAAGCGTGGCGAATCTCCAACGATTTTCGAGGCGGCCACCAACCGATTGGAGTCCGACGCGCGTGCTCTCGACGACATCGAGGATATTCCCTCATTGGCCGAAGCGCGCCGCGAACTCGAGCGATTGCGTTCGCAACGGCGCTCGCGCCTTTGGCGGTTTTGGCAACGGCGATAGAAACCTCGGCCACGTTGGGCCTACCTTTAGACAAGCCGCCCTGAATACAAACAATACCCCCCGTCGTACAGACGGGGGGTAAGGATCGTGAGGATCGAATAGCGCTTCCAAGGGCTATTGCTTGACGCGCCAGATGTCGCCACCCGAGACCGTTCCGTTGGTCGGGTCATACGTGTACCCCTGCTGCCCTTGATCGCCAGTGTCGCCACCAGTCCATGGACCGGAGAGCAGAAGCGGCGACGGCTGCGAGAACTGCGGATCGTACACGACGAACGGCGAGTCGAAGTCGCTGGGTGTGCCCTTGTACTCGTCCACATCCGGACCGAAGCTCCACATAATCCAGCCAACACCGCCCGTGCCCGGGCAGAATGTCGAAGACATATATTCGCCCGGGAAGATGCCCAGGTAGCTGAACGTGGAGCCCTTGTTGCTCGCAAACGGGTCGCGCGTGTAGCTGGTGATGTAGGCAATCGGTGTTGTGATAGTCTGAAACCCCGCGGCTGCCGTGGCCGTATTTGTCGCGCCGCCCGTATGGCCTTCCGCCGCCACAACTCCGGCGTTGTACGTCAGCGTTCCGCCCGGACCGGTACCGATTCCCCACGCGGGATAGATGTTGTTGTCTACATAGTAGGCCTCGACCGCAACCGAAAGCGAGCGCATATCGGTCCTCACCCGCGAGACCTTAGCCCTGACCTGAGCTTCGAGGAAATTTGGCACCGCAATAGCGGCGAGAATCGCAATAATAGCAACAACGATCAGAAGCTCGATCAAGGTAAAGCCCCGAATCTTCTTCATACCTTGCACCTCCTTTCGTTTTGGATTCGCAAGCACAAAGGTTCATTTGTGCTTCGCTGGTTCAAGCGACTGCTCGTCCCCTCCGAAACGCGAGGGAACCGCCTTGCTTGCTTAATTTCGTACTTCGTTCCGCAGCTTCGGTCAAGAAGTTTTTTTTCTGGAAACACTTTTTTTGCCAACCCGCTTCTTGCGGTCCTTACCAACTCAGCAGTTGCACCACAACTCCGATTGCAACCAATGCGCCGATCAATTTGAGCCAACGCCTGACCGTGGATCGCCAGATCGGCCGCCACTCGTCAAACTCGAGGATGCCAAGAATAAGTGTCACTACCACTGCCAGGTAGAAGCAAGAACCCACGTAAAGCCAGCCGTTCAAGGTCATTGCTCTCCCCCTGCCCGCTCCTCGCCCTGGGTCTTGCCAGCGGCCAGGTAACGGTCGTAGAAGCTGCCCACGCAGAAGTAGTTCATGCAACCCGAAACAAGCAGGTACAGCGCAGCCAGATCAAACCACGGGTGGGTCTCATCGGCTCTCAGAATGTCCCACTGCAACCGGTCGTGGGCCAAACAGAACAGGCTTGCCCCCGCGTTGCCCAGCTGACCGATAAACGTCAGCAGATTGACAATATTGAAAGCCGGCGAATAGTAGCGAAACTCCGGCACAAGGACTGTCCCATGCAGAAGTAGCCCCAGGAGAAACGTTCCGTTGAGAATAAGAAAAACCGCCGCTCCACGCCAATAATTGCGCCGGAGAACAAAGCCCAGTCCCGGCACCAACCAGCTGCCGACGACCAAGCCGACACCACTTCCAACAGACAGTTTGCGTTCCAACTCCACGAGACCTCCTATCTAAACAACACTACCAACACAGGGTCCGGCTCGCACACCGCGTGCGAAACGGCGGCGAGACGCTATATGAGAGGGACTCCGGGAGTTGTCAACGCAAAGTTCTCCAAGGACGCCGCTGCCCCAGAATCACGTTCACGGCGTCCCTGCTTGTCGCTGGCTCTCCCCCCTCTGGTCAACAACCGTGCGTTGCCGCTCCATTCAGGAACCTCCCTATGGGCCAACGGAAACGCGTTGACCCGCCGATAGGCTGACGCTACGGTCGCAACACAATGGGGGTTACGCTGTTTGTCCGAAAGGGAGTTCGGCGATGAAGGAGTGTTTTGGTGTCCACCTCGGCTGGTTCGGCGAGGACAATTTCTCGGACGTCGCGGCTCGCCGCCGCTGCTACGAGTGCGACGACTACGAGGCGTGCTGGAAAATGATGATGATCCGTACGGTCAATGGCATTCGGCTCGAAATGCGCTCGGGCGTCCGCGGCATCCGCAACTCGCTCGGCGGGAGCCACTCGGAGTTCCCATTCGGCTAGGGACGCCGGTGCAGCCCCAGCTGCCGCCGATGTACAAATCGTAGCCGTCCGCGCCCTGGACAAGCACGCCGGCCACACGTCCGCCGAATAAGTGCCAAAGGTTGCGAAAGTGTTTGACTGTTTGATGCCGGCCTTCGTAGAAACCTGCTGCGCGCTACAAGATGTTCACCGCCAAGAGGGGGGAAACAGGTAAAAGAGTGCCGTGTGGGGGGACGGAGGCGTGCCCCCTTCACGAGCTTGTCGAGGAGGTCAACCAATGTCGGAATTTGAAAAACTTACCCCACCGACCGAGGGCGAGACAATCGAGAAGAAGCGCAAGAAACTCCGCGTTCCCGATCAGCCGATCATCCCGTTCATCCCGGGCGACGGGATCGGCGTGGACATCTGGCCGGCCGCCAAGAAAGTGATTGAAGCAGCGGTGGAAAAGGCCTTTGAGGGCCGCAAGCGAATCGTCTGGTTTCAGATTTACGGGGGCGCGGCAGCGCAAGAACGCTATGGGACAGTCTTGCCCGAGGATACGTTCAAGGCCATCAGCAAGTACGTTGTCGCCATCAAGGGCCCGCTGACCACACCCGTTGGTGGCGGCTACCGCAGCCTCAACGTCACGCTTTCGTCAAAGGCTCAACCTTTACGCCTGCGTGCGGCCCGTTCGCTATTTCCGCGGTGTCCCCAGCCCGGTCCGCAAGCCCGCAAAGCTCGACGTTGTCATCTTCCGCGAAAACACCGAGGACGTCTATGCCGGCATTGAGTACCAACAGGGAACACCCGAAGCGGAGAATGTCATCAATTTCCTCACGGAAGTGATGGGCGCCAAGATCCGCCCCGATTCGGGCGTGGGCATCAAGCCGATCAGCATTACGGCAACCAAACAGATCGTGCGCAAAGCGATCAACTACGCCATTCAGAACCACCGCTCCTCGGTGACCCTTGTCCACAAGGGCAACATCATGAAATTCACCGAGGGGGCGTTCCGCGACTGGGGCTACCAGGTGGCGCGCGAAGAATTCGCCCGCTACGTGGTGACCGAGGACGAGCTCCATTCGCAGTATGAGGGCAAGTTGCCGCCGGGCAAAATTCTCGTTAACGACCGGATCGCCGACAGTATGTTTCAGCAAGTCCTGTTGCGCCCCGACGAATACTCGGTCATTACATTGCCCAATCTCAACGGCGACTATCTGTCGGATGCGTGTGCCGCGCAGATCGGCGGTTTGGGAATGGCACCGGGAGCCAATATAGGCGACTACACGGCACTGTTTGAGGCAACGCATGGCACGGCGCCCAAGTATGCAGGCAAGGACATGGTCAACCCCGGCTCGCTGATTCTCTCGGGCGCCATGATGCTGGAGTACCTGGGCTGGAAACGCGCCGCGCGCAAGATTCACCAGGCTGTACAGCGGACAATCCAGCAGAAATTCGTGACCTACGACTTGCACCGCCAGATGAAGAACGCCACAAAGGTCGGCACGTCGGAGTACGCGGACCGGATTGTGGCGAACATGAGCTGACGTGAACGAACGACGAGGCGTGGTGAACTGATTCTGATCCTTGCCGTCTGTTGGTGGCGTCCATTTGCGTCGGGAGTATCGCAGGAAGCATTCTGCGTTCATCATTCACGATTCATCGTTAGAAGGAAGGGGGATCACGAACATGGGTAAGCGAGCCAAAATCACCATTGTCGGTGCGGGCAATGTCGGTGCCACGACGGCTCACTGGGTCGCCTCGCAGGAACTTGGCGACGTCGTGCTGGTGGACATCCTTGAGGGAATTCCCCAGGGCAAGGCGCTGGACCTCATGGAAGGCATGCCGGTGGTCGGGTGCGATTGTGTCCTCACGGGCAGCAACGACTATGCCCCGACGGCAGAATCGGACATCGTGGTCATCACGGCGGGACTGGCCCGCCAGCCCGGTATGAGTCGTGACGACCTGATGGCCGCCAACACGAAGATTGTCAAGTCGGTCGCCGAAGAGGTTGCGCGCTATTCGCCCAACACCATCGTCATCGTTGTCTCCAACCCGCTCGACGTCATGACCTATGTGACGATGAAAGTGACCGGCTTCCCGCCCCAGCACGTCATGGGCATGGCGGGCATCCTGGATACGGCCCGCTTCCGAGCGTTCATTGGCATGGAACTGGGGGTTTCGATCGAGGACATCCAGGCGATGGTTCTGGGCGGTCACGGCGACTCGATGGTGCCCCTGATCAGTTGCACCTCGGTCGGCGGTATCCCCGTCACCCAGTTGATCCATTCAAACCGTTTGGCCGAGATTGTCCAGCGCACACGCGACGGCGGCATCGAGATCGTCAACTACTACAAGACAGGCAGCGCGTACTACTCGCCTGGCGCGGCGGTCGCGCAGATGGTCGAAGCGATTGTGCGCGACAAGAAGCGCGTCGTTCCCGCGGCCGCCTATTGCCAGGGCGAGTATGGCCTGGAGGATGTTTACGTCGGCGCGCCAATCGTCCTTGGCGCGGGCGGCGTCGAAAAGATCATCAAACTCGAATTGAGCGACGAAGAACTCGCTGCACTGCGCAAGTCGGCCGATCACGTCAAAGCCAATATCGCCAAACTCGAGCTCTAACGGCGTTTGCTGTTTACCCGTGGCAGAGTGCTGTCCGCTCGTCACAGGGTGGAGGTCTGTGCGGCCGACTGAATGCAGCGTTTCCCTGCCACTGGTGGCACAGGCATCTCGCCTGTGCTTTCCAATTTGACTCTTCCGGTTCTAGTGTGGGTCGGTATCGCGCCTTCAGCGCTATTTCATTGGGGCCACTCTCTTCCCGGCGCTTGCGCACCGGGCTATTGTCGGTCGTGCCTACGGCACTCAGGAGTGGCGTGTCAGGGAAGAGCGCCCGCGCCGCACGGCGGGCAGGTTCGGCCTTCGGCCTGCAAGCGCTCCGAGAGGGGCTACCCACAGCAAATCCGGAACAGCCTCTAGTCTCATTCGCCGCAGACCTTTGAGGAAGGATTGAGAGGACGGGACGACGCTGAATAGACAGGATCAGGTTTTGCCCTGGGAGAACCGCTCTCCCCACTGCTGTGCACGCTCGAAATCCTCGAACATGCGCTCGCGCTGGCGAAACGCGCGGCTGTGGTAAAGGCGTCTTCCGCCGGGCGACAGCTGCGAGGGCAGCGTCACGTGAAGCATCT
>LJVB01000092.1 GCA_001304215.1 Acidithiobacillales bacterium SM1_46
CAGGCGAAACAGTATATTGGTTCCGGGGCTGTGCCTTGCTTCCGGCGCGCCTGCACATGGGTCCGGGGCAAGTGTGGCGGCCCTGACGATAGCCGCGCGAGGCACCAGATTTGGAGATGATTCATCCCCAAGCCAGCCTCAACTTGCTGGAAATGACGCTTTCAATTCAGGAGGATAGCGCTCATGACATGCCACCCTTTTATGTCGCTATCTGAATTGTGAACTTAATAATATACTAATTTGCCACAGATGACGTTATGGCATTCGGCGCAGGTACGCAGTCTGCGTCCATGCGGACCTCCCTATCGGTGCCGCGATGCTTTCTGTAAATTTCAACCCGCTGATCAACTCTGGAGAATTCGAAGATGGCTGACAAAGAACTCGATGCCCGCGGCCTCAATTGCCCGCTGCCGATCCTGCGCGCCAAGAAGACGCTCAATGAAATGACCGCTGGCCAGACGCTCAAGATCATTGCGACCGATCCGGGTTCAGTGAAGGACTTTGCGGCGTTTGCCAAGCAGACCGGCAATGAGCTGCTCGAGTCAAACGAGGCTGCTGGCGAATACACGTTCCTGCTCAAGAAGGCCGGATAAATATAGGGCGGGCCGATGAGTCCGCTCGATCCACACAACTGACGAGGAGAGAGTTATGGCGAAGAAGATGGCGATCATTGCCACAAGGGGGACTCTGGACTGGGCGTATCCGCCCTTCATCCTGTCATCCACCGCGGCGGCGCTCGGGTACGAGGTGCAGGTGTTCTACACGTTCTACGGGTTGAACCTGCTCAAGAAGGACCTCAACCTGAAAGTGAGCCCGCTCGGCAATCCCGGCATGCCGATGAAGATGCCGTTCGGTCCGCAATGGTTCCGCAACATCAACTGGAACATCCCGAATGCAATTCAGGGAGTGATCCCGGGTTTCGAGTCGCTCGCGACCGTTCTCATGAAGATGACGATCCGCAACAAGGGTGTCGCTTCGATTCCGGAACTGCGTGCGCTCTGCCAGGAAGCGGAAGTGAAGATGATCGCCTGCCAGATGACGGTGGATCTGTTCGGCATGAATACCGCCGAGTTCATCGATGGCATCGATTACGGTGGTGCTGCCACCTTCCTCGAGTTCGCCGGCGACTCGGATATCTGTCTGTTCACCTAGCTCGGGCACTCGCCGAAGTCCGATCAGACCACGAGGGGCGCAGATGCGCCCCTCGTCGTTTCTGCTGTTCGCCGGTGGCGCAGTGCCGTCCGACCCGCTGTTACGTTGCTGAATTGCCTGCCTGCGCTGGCCGGTCGGAGGACCGGGGATTTACCTTATAGGAGCAGTCAGGATTCCCACGTCACTTGGGGCCAAGAAATGCCTGTATCAGCATTGCATTAAATATTGACATGTTGATGGGGTAAGTCGAATATTTTGGTCGCCGCGCGCGGCGCGTAACGAAATGGTAACGCCCAAGGCTGCCAGTCGAACAGGAGAAGTGACAAGAAAAAGGGAAAGCCACGATGCGGTGCCTTGGCCTCGTCATGGTTCGTGGAGAAATTGGACTTCCAACCCAACGGGCGCCCTACCGCCCAACACTTGAGAAGAGGAGAGCAGTAATGAAGATGCAAAGAAAGAATGTGGCGCTGGCAATCGCGATCGCCGCTGCCGTGGCTTCACCCTCGGCATTTGCAACCAACGGTATCCTCCAGGCCGGCAACGGCATGGTCGCCCACGGCATGGGTGGTGCAGGCCTCGCCAATGCCGGTGAGGCATCAGCTGGCATGGACAACCCGGCGCTGATCAACGATACCGGCACCGCGGTAAACGTGGCGTGGAGCTATTTCTCGCCATTGCGTGAAGCTGATCTTTCGGCTCTGGTTGGTGGGCCCTTCGTCGTCACGAGTGACGCCAGAGAGTACGCGATCCCGCAGGTTGCATTCACCGTTAAGGGCAACGACCTGATCAGCTGGGGCATGCAGGCCTACGCGCTGGGCGGCATGAACACCGACTATCCGTTCCCGGGTGCTGGGTCCGTTAGTTCGCTTGGCGTGGGTGGTGCGCAAACCGTGAACCTTCAGGGATTGATCGTGGCGCCCCAAATCAGCTTTGCCTTCACCAAGAACATATCCGTCGGCGTGTCGGCCTTGATCGCTAAGGAGACGCTCAGGACGCGCAACCTGTTTGGTACCGGTGATGTTGGCACCGGCGAAGACCAGGAAACCGGTTTTGGCCTCAAGCTTGGCGCGAACTGGAAGCTCCTTGACGGCGTGGCGCTTGCCGCCGTGTACCAGCCGAAGATGTCGTTTGGCGAGATGGATTTCTTCAAGAACTTCCTCGGTGGATTCGGTTTCAGCGGCGATGCGCAATTGACGCTGCCTGACCAGTTCGGAATCGGTGGCAAGTTCGCGGCCGGCAAGAACATGGATATCCTGCTCGACGTGCTGTACTACAAGTGGTCCGGCGTCGACGTGTTCGAATTCTTCGGCTGGGACGACCAGTGGGTCTATAAGGTTGGCGCGGAGTTCCGTCCCGGTGACGCCTGGGCGCTGCGCGTTGGCTACAACTACGGCAAGTCGCCAATCCAGGGCGGCAATAAGGCGGTCAATGGAATGATGGATGCGGCGTTTGCCAACTATGTGTTCCCGGCGATCAGCGAGCAGCATGTCACCCTGGGCGTCGGATACAAACTGGCCAAGAACACCACTGTGAACGGCTACTTCCTGTACTCGCCAGAGAAGACCGTGGAGTCGCAGGCTGCGCCGGGAAATCCGGCGGGCGTCAAGGTCAGCATGAGCCAGAGCGCCTTCGGTATCGGCCTGAATGTCGGGTTCTAGCAGCAAGGCTTTCAGGGTTCTTGCCTGAAGCAGGTGTACAAACGGGGCTGTGGGAAACCGCAGCCCCGTTTTTTCTTCAATACCTCACAAGCGATACGCCAAGGGACAACGTCCGGCAGTTTCCGGCACGAACGATGTCGCTGTCCGTAGCGCAATTACCCAGGTTGGCACCATTGGCGGTGCTGAGGAGAGAGATGATGTCTATCAAAATGAGCGTGGCGCTGCTCGGCAGCGCTTTCATATTTTCCGGTACGGTGGCTGTTCAGGCGGCAGAAGCGCCAGCGGCGGAAGCGGCCGGCGGCAAACCGGTCTTGATGTCGGAAGCGTGGGGCAAACTGGCCTGTGACGCCTGGAATGCCGATCCGGTGCTGACCGACAAGCTGGTTGAATCGGGCTGGGCCAACAACGATGGCGGGCGTGGCTTCAAGATCATGCAGATCTACCGCACCGACTGCAAGGACAGCCCGCGCGTAGAGATGCGGGTCTCCAGGAAAGAAGGCAAAGCCATGTGCGTCTACGGCGGCAAGGTCGAGACCGCCAAGCTCGATCTCGGCAAGGACTATGTGATGCATGCCACCACCACGCGCTGGGTCGAGATGGGGCGCGGCGAATACGGTCCGATGAAGGCCATGATGTTCGGGCGGCTCGAATTCGACGGGCCGATGTTCGAGGCCATGGGTAACATGGGTCCGTTCGAGAACTTCCTGTTGCTTGCGGGCAAGGTGCCGTCGGATTCCACCAGCTGTCCGAAGGCGGCAGAAGGTGCCGCGGCGGCAACTTCGAAGTAAGGCGTCGCACATGCGCGGTGATCGTCTCGCGACGCTGCTTGCGTGCGTGCTGGGGCTTCTATGGTTCGTTGCCTCGCCGCTGCGCGCTGAGGTCTTGAAGCCCTATATCCTTGGCGACACGCCGGTCGGCAATCTCGCTGAAGTGAGCGAGAAAGTCGCCGGCGCGCTCAAGGCGCAGGGTTTCGAGATCGTGGGACGCTACGAACCCTATGCGGGTGCGGTGGTGCTCTGCGCGACCAATGGTGAGCTGAAAGCCGCTGCGGGGAAGGCCCGCAACGGTGGTTTTGGCGTGGCGCAACGTGTCGCCATCACCGATGCGAAGGGAAAAATCCAGGTCTCTTATGTCAATCCCGCCTATCTCGGCGCGGCCTATGGTCTCGGCAAGCTTCCCGGTGTCAGCGCGAAGCTGAAGGCGGCGCTCGGTGCAGTGCAGGACTTCGGTTCTGTCGGTATCGAGGAGGCGGCGCTGGCACCGGGCGTGTACCGGTACGCCGTGATGATGCCGTACTTTCACAACGTCGATGTCCTGCAGGAGCACAAGGACTATAAGACCGCGCTTGCAGTGGTCGAGCGTAACCTCGCCGAGGGTGCTGGCGGCGCGCTGCGGATCTACCGCATCGACCTACCGGGCAAGGAGGTCAGCGTCTTTGGCGTCGGCTTAGTCAAGGGCGCGGTCGATGGTCCGGACAAGGGCGACAAGGACACGGATCGCGAAATCATGGACGTCGTCGACTATCAGGAGCTTCGCCATACTGCGTACTTGCCCTACGAGCTGATGGTGCAGGGTAATCAGGTGATCGCATTGCGGGCCCGCTACCGCATTGCGCTGCATTTCCCGGATACCAAGATGGCGGGATCGCACGGCTTCACCGCGATCATGTCGGCGCCCTGGGGTATCCAGGTGGCGCTGGAAAAGATTGCCGGGTTCGAGCGCAATCTTTGATCAGTCCTGTACGCGCGCCGGTCCGGGCTGATGCATGAAGCCGGTAACCTGTTTGGGCGCGCGAGCCTCCTGCAGAGTGGCATCACCGGCTCGTGCCTGTTGGGCCAGGTTCTCGGCAAGCTTGGCGTGCCGAACGCCTAGGCTAGGGCGGTCCAAGTTACTGCGAAGGACCCGGGAGAAAGCGTCTCCCGGGCCCTTCTTTATTGCGCAAGTGCAAAGAGTATCGGCCGGCCCGCAGCTGCGGATCCATAGACTACACTTATGGCACTCAGATATAGGTGTTCCATGCCAGAAGCCAGTGCCAGTCAGGCTGCCGGGGGCGCAGCTGCCATCGCCATAGGCCCCCAGACCGATCCACTCAAGTTGCTCGGGCAAGTGCTCGCGTACGCAGTGCGCGTGAAGGCGTCCGACATTCACCTGCGCACGCGCAATCATCCAATATTGCGTGTCGACGGTTTGTTGCGCGCCATGAGGGAGATACCGCCGTTTCCACCGGATTTCATGGAGCGCCTCGCGCGCACCATGATGTCCGCACGCCTGCAGCAAATCTTCGAGAAGGAACACCAAGCGGATCTGTCGATCGGTTTCAAGGACATCGGGCGCGTGCGCGCCAACGTTTTCTATCAGCGCGGCTCGATCGGTATGGTATTGCGTGTCATCAATACCAACATCCCGACGCCCCAGGAACTCGGGCTGCCCGAGATCGTGCTGGACTTCATCAATCTCGAGCGCGGGCTGGTGCTGGTGACCGGCGCCACCGGTTCGGGGAAATCAACCACGCTCGGTTCTCTCGTGAACCAGATCAACCTGTCGCGCAGCGAACATATTGTTACCATCGAGGATCCGATCGAGTTCCTGTTTTCCGAGAAGAGGTCGATCATCACTCAGCGCGAGATTGGCATCGATACCAACTCCTTCGCAGATGCCATGCGAGCCGCGCTACGCGAGGATCCGGATGTCATCCTGCTCGGCGAAATGCGCGATCCTGAAACGATCGAAACGGCGATGACGGCGGCCGAAACCGGGCATCTCGTGTTTTCGACCGTGCATTCACCGGCGGCAGCGGAGACGGTCTCGCGCATCGTCACGACGTTTCCGCCGGAGGCCCAGACCTCGGTGCGGGCCGCGCAAGGACGGGCAAGGGCGTTGCGTCGCCTGCGAGGTCATGTCCGTCTCGGCGCTTGCCCGCGAGTTCATTCTTGATCCCCTCAAGATCAAGGAACTGGGCGATTTGGTGAAGAAGGGCACGGTGGCCGAAGGCATGCTGAGTTTCGACGGCTCCCTGCTGACCCTGTGGAAGCAAGGCGCCATCGACGAAGAGACCGCGCTCCAGTACGCTTCGAGCCCGACTGACCTCAAGCTCAGGCTCGAAGGCTTCACGTGATACGGTAGCAGCGTCGCTTCTGACCCATGGCGGATCGTCGACTCCAGGTTTTCCACACCGTTGCCCGGCTCCTGAGCTTCACCAAGGCGGCCGAGTCGCTGCACATGACGCAGCCGGCGGTGACGTTCCAGATCCGCCAGCTGGAGGAGTACTTCAATACCCGCCTCTTCGATCGCACCCATAATCGCATCAGCCTGACCCAGGCCGGGGAGCGCGTGTTCGAATATGCGGATCGGATTATTTCGCTCTATGCCGAGATGGACAGCAAGGTGCGCGATCTCACCGGCGACGTGAGCGGCATTCTGATCATTGGCGCCAGTACGACGATTGCCGAGTACGTCCTGCCCTCACTACTCGGTGAGTTCCAGGAACAGCACGGCAGCATCAACATTCGACTCAAAGTGTCGAATTCGACCGGGATCGTTCACATGGTCGAGGACAATTCGGTAGACGTCGGGATCGTCGAGTCGCCCGTTAGCAACAAGAATCTCGCGGTCGAGGTGTGCTGGCACGACAAGCTCGTGCTCGTCTGTCCACCCAATCACCCGATGGCCAAGAAATCGAAAATCACGGTGGACGACCTGATGACGCTGCCATTCATCTGTCGCGAAGAGGGTTCCGGCACGCGCGAGTTCATCTGCGAGTATCTCGCCAAGAAGAACGTGCAGCTGAATGACCTGAACCTGAGCCTGGAGGTGGGCAACCCGGAGGCGATCAAGAGCGCGGTCGAGGCCGGACTGGGCGTGTCGATCGTCTCGCAGGCCACCATCGTCAAGGAACTCAAGCTCGGAACGCTGGTCGGGCGTCCGCTCGATCCACCGCTGGAGCGGCCGTTCTCGATCGTGTATCAGCGCCAGAAGTTTCGCCTGCGCGCCATCGAGGAATTCATGAAGTTCGCGCACGCACACTGCGAGAAGCGCTCTTCCAGGAAGTAGCGGGACGCTGCGGTGAATCGCCTCGAGAAGCGTCTGCGCGAGATCCTTGGCGAGCTGCCGCCGGCGCAGGCCGAGCAATTGCTTGAATTTGCCGAGTTCCTGCTCTCACGCCACGCGAGCCCCGCCCCCGAGATCGCCGAGCCACTGGACATCCCGCGGCCGAGCGAGGAAAGCGTGGTGCGCGCGATCAAGCGGTTGCGTGAGACCTATCCCATGCTGGATCCGGCCAAACTGCTCAATGAGACCTCGATGCTCATGAGCCAGCACGTCACGCAGGGGCGCGGGTCCGTAGAGGTCATCGACGAGCTTGAAGTCCTGTTTCGCAGGCACTACGAAAAACGCACGGATCCGGAGTCCTAGGCGTTACAGGATTTCCGAGGCGTAGTCCGCCAGCCGCGAACGTTCTCCGCGCTGCAGCGTGATGTGACCGCTGTGCTCCCAGTCCTTGAATCGATCCACCACGTAAGTGAGGCCCGACGTTGTTTCGGTGAGGTAGGGCGTGTCGATCTGCGCGATATTCCCGAGCACCACGATCTTGCTGCCGGGGCCGGCACGGGTGATGAGGGTTTTCATCTGGTGCGGGCTCAGGTTCTGCGCTTCGTCGATGATGAGGAATTTTTTCAGGAACGTGCGGCCGCGCATGAAGTTGAGAGACTTGATGCGGATGCGCTGGCGTAGCAGATCGTGTGTCGCGGCGCGACCCCAGGCGCCGTGTTCCTGGGAGCCGGTTTCGTTCAGTACATCAAGGTTATCCTCGAGCGCGCCCATCCACGGACCCATCTTCTCCTCTTCGGTGCCGGGCAGGAAGCCAATGTCCTCGCCGACCGGTACGGTCATCCGGGTCATGATGATCTCGGTATAGCGACGGTTATCGAGCGTCTGGGTGAGGGCGGCCGCGAGTGTGAGCAGCGTCTTGCCGGTGCCGGCCTGCCCGAGCAGGCTGACAAAATCGACCTCCGGGTCCATGAGTAGATTCAGCGCGAAATTCTGCTCACGGTTGCGCGCATTGATTCCCCAGACCTTGCTCCGTGCATTCGCGTAGTCGCGCAGTACCTCGATGATGGCACCATCTTCCTCGATACGTCGTACGACTGCTTCGAACGGCTGTTCGCTCTCGGTAAACAGGAACTGCCCCGGGTGCCAGCTGCGTGACTTGGGCCCCTTGAGCCGGTAGAAGGTGCGGCCTTCCTCCTTCCAGGACTCCATCTCCTTGCTGTGTGTTTCCCAGAAATCACCGTCGAGGCGCTCGACGCCGGTATAAAGCAGGTTGGCGTCGTCCAGCACCTGGTCGTTGGTGTAGTCCTCGACCCGCATCGAAAGCGCATGCGCCTTGATGCGCAGGTTGATGTCCTTGGTGACCAGGGTGACATGACGATCCGGGTGCGATTTGGCGAGGTCGAGCGCAATGCCGAGCAGCGTGTTGTCCGCGGTCTCGAGATTCATGCCATTGGGCAGGCGCGTGCGCACCGCGTCCATGTGGAAATAGAGTCGGCCGGTTTCCATCGCCGGCGCATACGACGGCAGTTGTACGCCATGGCTGATGTCGCCATTCGCCTTTTCGACCAGGCTGTCGATCAGGCGGCTCACCTGCCGCACGTTGCGGGCAACTTCCGAGAGGCCGACCTTGGCATTGTCGAGCTCCTCGAGTACGACGATGGGGATGTAAACGTCGTGCTCGTGAAAGCGCAGGATCGAGTTGGGATCGTGGATGAGGACGTTGGTGTCGAGAACGAATATCTTGCGCTTCGTGGTCATTGACGGCTCATAGTTGCTTCACTGTATCGAGGACCTCGGTCACGTGCCCGGCCACCTTGACGCCGCGGAATTCACGGCGCAGCGCGCCGGCACGATCGAAGACGAAGGTGCTGCGATCGACGCCCAGGAACTTGCGTCCGTAGAGCGACTTCTCGCGAATCACGCCAAATAGGCGACACAGCTTCTCGTCCGGGTCGGAAATGAGCTCGAATGGGAAGCGGTACTTCTGCTTGAATTTCTCGTGTGATTCCAGCCCGTCGCGCGAGACGCCGAGCACCGTCACATTGAGCCCGCGAAACGCGCCCCAGTGGTCGCGAATGTCACAGCCCTCGGTCGTGCATCCCGGCGTATCGTCCTTGGGATAGAAATAGATCACGACCGGCTTGCCCTTGAGCGTATCGAGCCGCACGCGTTGTCCGCCAGTGGTTGCCACCTCGATCGCCGGGAGCGACTTCGGCGCGGCGCGGGCAACGGGGGCCTTTTTGGCCTTCGGCCGGGCGGCCTTACGTGCCAGTGCGGGCTTGCGGCGTGCCGCAGCGCGCGGTTTTGTCTTCGGGCGTGCCTTGGTCTTCTTGCTGGGGCTCTTCTTCCTGGTCGATTTCTTGCGAGTTGCCATGGGAATGTCTCCGGTGTCTCGCCATTCTATCCGCGTGCCGAATGAAGCCCAAGCACGCGTATCAATCGGCCTCGCGCTCGACATTGCAGCAATGCGGCGCCAGCACAGCCGCCTCTTCGCTGCTCGTGAGAATCGCGCCGGTGACGGGATTGGGGCGAAACGTCGTGCAGCCCTTGAGCCCGAGGTCATAGGCCTGCTGGTAGATATCCTTGAAGCTGGCAAAAGGAAAATTCGCCGGCACATTGATGGTCTTCGAGATGGAGCTGTCGACGTACGGTTGCAACGCGGCCTGCATCGCAAGGTGCGCGCCGGGAGCGAGATCGGCGGCGCTCACAAACGTGCGCGGCAACGGCGCATCGCCGTGGCGGGCGCGCCAGCGTCGCCAGGCGAGATCGGCCAGCTCATGCTCGGAGTAGGTGCCATCGAGCTCGAGCACCTTGCGGGTGTGGCGGAAGGCGTACACGGGCTCGAGGCCGCTCGAAATATTGTTCGCGAGCAGGCTGATCGTCCCGGTCGGCGCGATCGCCGTCAGGTGGCTATTGCGAATGCCGTGCACTCGAATCGCGTCGCGGATCTCGGCGGGGAGCGTGCGCACGAATGCGCCCTCGAGATGCGCGGCACGCTCGAGGAACGGGAACGGTTCCTTCTCTCGCGCCAGCGCGATGGAGGTCCGGTAGGCGCTCTCGCAGATCGTTCGCATGGCCGTGGCCGCGAGGTCCCGCGCGGGCGGCTCGCCATAGTGCAGTGCGAGCATGATCAAGGTGTCGGCGAGCCCCGTGAAGCCGAGGCCGATGCGGCGGGTGCCGTGCGCCTGCTCGGCCTGCGCCGCGAGTGGAAACTGGGAGAGGTCGATCACGTTGTCCATCATGCGCGTGGCCGTCGCCGCCGTCGCCGCGATGGCCTCGAGATCGAGTCGGGCGGCGGGCGTGAACGGCTCCCGCACGAACGCGGTGAGGTTGATCGAGCCGAGGTCGCACGCGCCGTACGGCGGCAGCGGCAGCTCGCCACATGGATTGGTGGCACTGATGTGCTCGCGGTAGTGCAGGTTGTTCGCCGCATTGATGCGATCGATGAACAGCACACCGGGTTCCGCGCAATCGTAGGTCGCGCGCATTAGCTGCTCCCAGAGCGCACGCGCACGCACGCGCCGGTGCACCCGGCACGGTACCGGCCCCGAGGTGCCTGACCAACGTCGCGACACGACTTCGCCGTCAGGCGCCGCGCCGTCGGTCGGGAACACGAGCTCCCAGTCGACATCGCGTCGTACCGCCTCCATGAACGCGTCGCTCACCAGCACCGAAACATTGAAGTGCCGCAGCCGGTGCGGATC
The DNA here is from genome assembly GCA_001304215.1 of Acidithiobacillales bacterium SM1_46. Taxonomy (GTDB): domain Bacteria; phylum Pseudomonadota; class Gammaproteobacteria; order Acidiferrobacterales; family Sulfurifustaceae; genus SM1-46. The sequence goes on from LJVB01000092.1 coordinate 10,562, forward strand.
GCGCTTCGCCTCGATGAAGTCCTCGATGTCCGGGTGATCACAGCGCAGCGTGGCCATCATCGCGCCGCGCCGCGCGCCGGTGGAGAGCAGGGTCGCGCACATGGAATCCCAAATCTGCATGAAAGACACCGGACCGGAGGCGACCGCTCCGACACTCCTGGCGCTGGCGCCCTGCGGGCGCAGCGTGGAGAAGTCGTAGCCGACGCCACCGCCCTGCTGCATGGTGAGCGCGCCTTCCTTGAGCGCGTCGAAGATTCCGTCCATCGAATCCTCGACGGTGCCCATGACGAAGCAGTTGAAGAGCGTCACGCGCCGGCCGGTGCCGGCACCGGCCTGGATGCGTCCGCCCGGCAGGAACCGGAAGCCCTCGAGCGCTTCATAGAAGCGCTGTTCCCAGCGTTCCTTGTCGGTTGGCTCGACGCTTGCCAGCGCCCGCGCGATACGGCGCCAGGTGTCCTCGATACGCGCATCGTGCACCGCATCGGCGTCGCGAAAGCGGTACTTCGCGTTCCAGATGTGACGCGAGATCTCGATTTCGAAGGGGTCGGTGGTCATGCGGCAGCGTCTTCGCGGGCGCGGTCGACCTCGGCGGCGAGCGCCGTAAGTGCGTCGGAAATCGTAACCGGGTAGGACGGCGACGACTCGAGCGCGCGCAAGTGCGCCGGCAAGGTGGCAAGACTGCGGGCGGCGCGCTCGCGAATGGCAGCGAGCGGCTCGGGCGGGCGCAGCCGGCGGCCGGCCCGCATGACGCACTCGACAAGTGGCGTACCTTGCTGTCGATCCGATTCGAGTGTCAGTACGTCGTCGGTCATCGTCCCGTGCGCGTCGAAGCGGCGGTAGACCTGCTTGCGGCCCGGCCAGGTGGCCTTGCCTTCGGAGCGCTTGCGCCGCGCGCGACCGGCGTACTCCTGCAGCTTGTAGGCGCAGTCGAGGTAGGGCGCATCGGCCGAAGTGTCGAGGTGCGTGCCGACGCCAAAGCCGTCAATCGGGGCGCCGCGCGCCAGCAGCTCACGCAGGACGTACTCGTCGAGGCTGCCGCTCGAGAAGATGTGGATCTCGCCCAGCCCTGCATCGTCGAGAATGCGGCGCACGGCCTTGGCGTGCGCGACGAGGTCGCCGCTGTCCAGTCGCACGGCATTGACGCGGATGCCTTGCACCGCGAGCCGCGGCGCGAGTTGCGCCACCTTGCGCGCGCAGGCCTCGGTGTCGTAGGTGTCTATAAGCAGCGTCACGTTGCCGGGCTGGGCGCGGGCAAAGTGCTCGAATGACGCTTCCTCGCTGTCGTGCGCCTCGATGAACGAATGCGCCATGGTGCCGAACACGGGGATGTCGAACTGTGCGCCGGCGAGCACCGTCGCGGTGCCGCCGAATCCGGCGGCGTAGGCGGCGCGCGCGGCGAGCAGGCCGGCCTCGGCGCCATGCGCGCGCCGCAGCCCGAAGTCGACCAGCAGTTTCTCGGGTGCCACCAGTTTCACGCGTGCGGCCTTCGAGGCGATCAACGTCTGGAAATGCAGCAGGTTGATGAGACGGCTCTCGACCAGCTGCGCCTGCGGCATTGGCGCCGTGATGCGCAGGATCGGCTCGTTGCCGAAGAACGCAGTTCCCTCCGGCATGGCGTGCACGTCGCCGGTGAAGCGCAGTTGCGCAAGCCGCTCGGCGAACCCCGCGCCAAAGCGCCCGGACTTCTTTATCCACTCGAGCTCCTCGTCGTTGAACCGCAGGCCCTCGAGGAATTCGAGCACCTGTTCGAGGCCGGCTGCGAGCAGGAATCCGCGCTTGTCCGGCAGCCGGCGCACGAAGAACTCGAACACCGCCACGTCGGTCATGTTCTGCTCGTAGTACGACTGCAGCATGGTGAGCTGGTAAAGATCGGTGAGCAGCGGGCTCGAGGCAGGATTCATCATGGGCCTATCTCCGCGAGCGTGGCGGCGTGCGCGCCGAGAAAGCGCATCTCGGCCTCGGCCTTGCGGCCATCGTCGGGTGACACATTGACGGCGCGGATTGCATCGGTGAGGAGAATCACCTCATAGCCGAGCTTGCAGGCATCGCGCACCGTATTGAGCACGCAGTAGTCGGTCGCGAGGCCGCCCACGAAGACGCGTCGAGTCGTGTCGGCACGCAGGCGCGCGTCGAGATCGGTGCCCTCGAATCCGGAGTAGGCGTCCTGGCCGGCGGTGGTGGCCTTGGAAATGATCGTGATTGCGGTGGGTAACTGCAGTGTGGGCGCGAACTGTGCGCCACGCGTGCTTGCCACGCAGTGCGGCGGCCAGGGGCCGCCCTGCGCCTTGAACGAGCAGTGGTTGGCGGGATGCCAATCGCGCGTCGCGTAGATCGGCAGTCCTTTACCGGCAAACGTGGCGAGATAGTGATTGAGCACCGGGACCACTGCGTCGCCGTCCGGCACGGCCAGGCTCCCGCCCGGCAGAAAGTCGTTCTGCACGTCGACGACGATCAACGCATCGCCGGGTCCGGGTACCACTTTGTCGCGAGCGGTCGACACGCTTGCCGTCTCCATTCGGATTGCGTTGAGCCGCACGGAGTCGTGACGGCTCGAACGCGATCAGGAAGAAATTGTACGCTTTAGCAGCGGCCGGAGCAGCTTCAATGGCCGCGTGTTGAGCACGTCTTCTTTCGTGAGCCAGCCGCGCCGGGCCTGGCCTATGCCGTACTTGAGGTTCGCGTAGCCCCGCACGTCATGGGCATCGGAGCTGATCGCAACGAGCACGCCTTCCTCGCGCGCGAGCTGGCAGTGAATGTCGAGCAGATCGAGGCGCTCGGGGTGGGCGTTGAGTTCGAGGAAGCAGCCGCGCTCACGCGCATGGCGCACGATCTTCAGCATGTCGATGTCGTAGGGCTCGCGGGTATCGATGAGGCGGCCGGTCGGGTGGGCAAGGATGCTGAAGCTCGGCTGGTCCATGGCGCGCAGGATGCGATTCGTCTGTTTGGCGCGCGGCAGATTGAACTTGGAGTGCACCGCTCCGACGACGATATCGCACTCGGCCAGCACTTCGTCGGGCAGGTCGAGCTGGCCGTTCTCGAGAATGTCCACCTCGATGCCCTTCAGGATCGTGATGCCCTTCAGCTCGGCATTGAGCTTGTCGATCTCGGCCATCTGGCGGCGCAGGCGCTGCGGATCGAGTCCGTGCGCAACGGTCAGCCGGCGCGAGTGCTCGGTGATGGCGACATAGTCGAGGCCTGCGGCGCGCGCGGCTTCGGCCATTTCGCGCAGCGTGTTGTGGCCGTCGGTTGCCCTGGTGTGCACGTGCAGGTCACCCTTGAGGTCACCGGGCTCGATGAGCTTCGGCAGCTTTCCCGCGCGGGCTGCCTCGATTTCGCCGTGGTTCTCGCGCAGCTCCGGTGCGATCCACGGCAGCCCGACGGCCTTGTAGACCGATTCCTCGGTGTCGCCGGCCACGCGCTTGTCGCCCTTGAAGACGCCGTACTCGCTCACCTTGAGCCCGTGTTCCTGCGCCAGACGCCGGATCTCGATGTTGTGCGACTTGGAGCCGGTAAAGTATTGCAGCGCCGCGCCGTAGCAGTCTGGCTCCACCACGCGCAGATCGACCTGCAGCCCGGATTTCAACATCACCGTCGCGCGCGTCTCGCCCTGGGCGAGCACGTCCTTTACCTCCTCGTAGCGCACGAAGCCATCCATTACCTTGGCACTGTCCTTGGCGGTGGCGAGAAGATCGATGTCGCCGACTGTTTCCCGGGCTCTCCGGTAACTGCCGGCGAGGATCACCTCTTTCACGCCCGGGAGCTTCGCAATGTATTCGCTCAGCGGTTCGGCGTACTGGGCCGCGATCGCAAGCTTCATGCGCTTCGCCTCGGTTACATGCGCCGCGAGCGCCTCGACGATGGCCTGCTCGGTCTTGGGGCCAAAGCCCTCGAGCTCGTGGATCTTGCCCGCCTTGGCCGCCTTCGCGAGCTGCTCCACGGTCTTTACCTTGAGGTGCTCGTAGAGCGCGCGCACGCGTTTCGGTCCGAGCCCCGGAATCTTCAGGAGCTCCGTGATCGTCGGCGGCATCTCGAGGTGAAGCTTGTCGAGCGCCTTGCACTTTCCGGTTTCGACAATCTCCCTGATCTTGGCGGCGAGGTCTTGGCCAATGCCGGGCAGCTCGGTCAGGTCGTCGCCCTTGGCGACCATCTCTGCCGCGGATACGCCGAGCGCCTCCATTTCGCGGGCGGCGTTGCGGTAGGCGCGCACGCGAAACGGGTTGGCGCCCTCGATCTCGAGCAGGTCGGCGATCTCCTCGAAAACAGCGGCGATGTCGGCATTGTGGACCGTCATGCGAGTGGGATAGGGGCTCAATATACCCGCCGCCGCGGCAATGATTTGCCGCTGCGGCCGTATACTCAACTGCTAGCCACCACTAGAAAGCGCCACCGTGTCGGAAGCCGAAGAAATCGCAAAGGCAGTTCAGCGCGGCCCTATGAAGGCGCTCACGCTTGCGCGCCGGTGAGCGCGAATGTTAGGCAGTACACTGTGGAGGTGTCAGATGAAAAGCTTTGTTATATCAGTCGTCGCCGCCACGTCCGCTCTGCTATTGAATGGGTGTGCCGGCACCACGCCCATCAAGAACCTGGCATTGCCTCCCGTAAGCATAATCGAGGGGCAAGTCACGCAACTTGCTGAGAGCGGATTCACCCTGAGGGACGATTCCGGCTCGATCCATGTCAGGGCCGAGTTGCCGGACAACAGAAAGCTGGATCTTTCTGCTGGCGAGATAGTGAGGGTATACGGAAATTTGCAGGGCGGTCCGAAACGGATATTCGACGGCTACGTTGTCAGGAAGTCGACGGGCGAGCAGATCATTGTGAGCAATCCGACGCCTCACTTCGGTTTCATACTTCAGACGTC
>LJVB01000093.1 GCA_001304215.1 Acidithiobacillales bacterium SM1_46
ACGTCGCGCAGGAAGGCGCCCATTATCCGCGTCGCCTCACCGTCGACGGCACCGGGAGAGGACACGTCGAGCGCGTAGTCCCGGAAGTCCGGCAGACGCAAATCGCGCAACACAACGCCACCATTGGCGTGAGGGTTAGCGCCCATGCGTCGCGCGCCGATCGGCGCGAGCTCGCGCAGAGGGGGAATCAACACCCCTTCAGCGTCGAACAGCTCTTCGGGGCGGTAACTCTTCATCCACTGCTCGAGTAGCTTCAGGTGCCCGGGCTTGGTCGCGAGTTCAGCGAACGGCACCTGATGAGAGCGCCACGAGCCCTCGGTCTTTTTTCCGTCGACTTCCTTCGGACCCGTCCAGCCTTTCGGAGTCCGCAGGACGATCATCGGCCAAGTCGGGCACCTGACGTTGCCGCCGGTTCGCGCGTCATTCTGGATGGCGCGAATCTCGGCAAGCGCGGTGTCCAGCGTTGCGGCCATAAGCTGGTGCATTGCCGCCGGATCATCACCCTCGACGAAGTGCGGACGGTAGCCGTAGCCGATGAGCAGGCTTTCCAGCTCGTCGTGCGGAATGCGCGCCAACACCGTCGGGTTTGCGATCTTGTAACCGTTCAAGTGAAGAATCGGCAGTACTGCGCCGTCGCTGGCGGGGTTGAGAAACTTGTTCGAGTGCCAGGCCGTGGCGAGCGGACCGGTTTCCGCTTCACCGTCGCCAACCACGCAGACGACGATCAATCCGGGGTTGTCGAATGCCGCGCCAAAGGCGTGCGCGAGTGCGTACCCCAGCTCGCCGCCTTCATGGATCGAGCCAGGCGTTTCAGGAGCGACGTGGCTCGGTATACCGCCCGGAAACGAAAACTGCCGAAACAGCCTTTTCATTCCCTCGGCGTTTTGGGGAACATTCGGGTAGAACTCGCTGTAGGTGCCCTCGAGCCAGGTATTGGCCACCAGGCCCGGCCCGCCGTGGCCCGGTCCGGTGACATAGATCATTTCGAGGTCCTGGGCCTTGATGGCCCGATTGAGATGCGCGTAGATGAAATTGAGGCCGGGCGTCGTTCCCCAGTGCCCAAGCAGGCGAGGCTTGACGTGCTCGAGCTTGAGCGGTTCCCTTAGCAGCGGATTGTCGAGCAGATAGATCTGCCCAACCGACAGATAGTTTGCTGCCCGCCACCAGGCGTCGATGCGCCCTGCATCAGCGCCCGATAGCGGACCGGGTGCTTCCAGATACGGTAACGTTTGCTCGTTCATGCTGCTGCTCCTTGCGCCTGAACGACGGTCATTGCTTCCTGAGCCAATACGGCGGCCTCATCAACGGGTACGACCCAGGCCTCTACCGCGCTGTCTGCGCGGCTGATGCACGCCTCCCCGCCAACAGCCGCACTGTTGCGCGCGGCATCAAGCTCAACACCAGCCCACTGCAAGCCTTCCAGAATGCCGGCGCGCACGACAGGCGCGTGCTGGCCCACGCCGCCACCAAAAACGATCGCATCCGCGCCGCCCATCACGGCAAGATATGCCCCGAGATACTTGCGCGCCCGATAACAATACAGATCGATTGCCCGGTGCGCGGCCGGTTCGCGGCTCGCGAGCAACTCACGCATGTCCGCGCTCACACCCGAAACGCCCAGCAGGCCTGAGCGCCGATTGAGAAGCTCCTCGAGCTGATCGGGCGTGAGCCCGAGGGCTCGCACGAGGTATATCACCACGCCAGGGTCGAGATCGCCGCAGCGTGTCGCCATCACCAATCCCTCGAGTGGTGAAAAGCCCATCGAGGTATCGAGAGGCCTCCCGTCTACCGTGGCGGTAACCGAACACCCAGCGCCGAGCTGCAACGAAATCACCCGACCCTTGCCTTGTCGGTGCGGATGAAGCCCCTCCCAGCGCCGCCAAAGCGCCCGGTGCGCAATGCCATGAAATCCGAAGCGCCGCAAAACCTGCTCCGCGGCGAGCTCCTGCGGCAATGCATAAATGCGCGCCCGATCCGGCAAATCCGCGTAGAAGGCGGTGTCGAATACGCCCACCTGCGCTACCTCCGGGCCGAGCAACTCATCGCATGCCTCCACCCACTGCAGGGTATGCGGATTGTGCAGGGGCGCGAGCGGCGCGAGCCGTTCGATCTCCGACCGCGCGTAGACATCGAGTCGGCGCGATCGCACGAGGCGCGCACCCCCGTGCACCACGCGGTGCGCCACCGCATCCGGACCTTCGGCACCGACCCGGCGCAAGAATCGCCGCAGTAACGCCACGCGATCCCGCGCATCACGCGCGCCCGCCTCGCGGGCAAGCTCCGCGCACGCCCCACTCGCCTCGCACCGGAAGGCTGCGAGACGGATCGATGAACTACCCGCGTTTACTGTTAAGACCAACACTTGAGCCTCCTCTCGCACCCCCGGCGAGCGGCGTGGGCACTACTCCTTATACCGCGTGTGTCCCAGACTGGTATTGATACGCATCAAATCAGCTAACTGCTCTGTACGCGCGCCCCGCTCTCCTTGTCAAACAGGTACACACGCTCCGGGGGAATAACGAAGTGGGCGTGCTGTCCGATGACAACGTGTTCGCCTGGCTCCGCGCGCCCCTTGATGCGATGCCCCTCCCACCGCCCGACCACCCATAGGTCGGAACCGGTCGGCTCGACAAGAGACACTTCGACCCCAAGTGCGTGCTCGGCAGGAGTCGTTCTCACACGCACATCCGCGGGGCGCACTCCGACCGTCACGGTCCACGGGTCAAGAGGACCGAGGCGTCCACGCACACTGGAGAGCGCAACAGCGGCCGTGCCATCCAGAAAATTCATCGGCGGACTGCCGATGAAACCGGCCACAAACAGATTCGCCGGCGCACTGTAGATTTCATCGGGTGCGGCACACTGCTGCACGCGCCCTTCGTTGAGGAGCGCGATACGGTCCGAAAGGACCATCGCCTCTTCCTGATCGTGCGTCACGTATACCGTGGTAATGCCGAGCTCGGCATGCAGGCGCTTCAGCTCCTCACGCATCTCCAGTCGCAGGCGTGCATCAAGATTGGACAACGGTTCATCGAGAAGAAACACCCGCGGTTTTCGCACCAGCGCTCGACCGAGCGCGACGCGTTGCCGCTGCCCGCCGGAAAGCGCGCGCGGCTTGCGCCCCAGAAGCGATTCAATGCCAAGCCGCGCCGCGGTGCGCCGCACGGCCACGTCGATTTCGCTGCGCGGCTTGCGCTGGTTCTTGAGCGGAAAGGCCAGATTTTCGTAGACCGTCATGTGCGGGTAGAGCGCATAACTCTGGAACACCATGGCCACATCACGCCCGCGCGGCGCGCGCTCACTGACACGCTGGTCGTCAAAGTAGATAGATCCTGCATCCGCGTTTTCGATGCCGGCAATCAGGCTCAGTAACGTGGACTTGCCGCAGCCGCTCGGTCCGAGAAAGGTAAAGAATTCGCCCGCGCGGATCTCAAGATCGAGCGAGCTCAATACCTTCACCTCGCCATAGCGCTTTGCCACCCCTTCCAATCGAATCGCGCTCATGCGCTAGCCCTTCACCGCACCGGCCGTCAGACCCTCGATGATGCGCCGCTGAAACGCGAATGCCAGCACCACAAGCGGTAGCGTGACCACGATCGAGGCTGCCGCGATTTCGCCCCACGGCACCACATGCAGACCCGGGAACAGCGCGATCCCCACCGGAATGGTGCGTGCCGCCGGGGAGGAGGTAAACGATAGCGCGTAGAGGAACTCGTTCCAGCAGAAGATGAACACCAGAAGCGCAGCGGCAATCAGGCCCGGGGCCGAGAGCGGCAGAATGACGCGCGTGAACGCCTGAAAAGCGCTGCAACCATCGACGCGCGCCGCGAGATAGATTTCCACCGGCACCTGGCGGAAGAAATTGGTGAGGAGCCAGATCGCGAGCGGCAACGCGAAGGTCGTGTAGGTAACAATGAGGGCCATGAGTGTATCGCGCAAGCCGACCGCATTGATGGCGAGAAACAGCGGGCTCACCGTCGCGATCGGCGGGAACATGGACACCGCGAGGACCGCCACCAGGATCAACGGCGCGTGTCGCACCCGCAGGCGAGCAAGCGCGAACGCCGCGGTGGCGCCGATGGCGAGCGCCAACAGGGTGCTGGCCGCAGCCACGACCGCGCTGTTGGCGATGATGCGCAGGAACGGATGACCGGTGAACACCGCCAGGTAGTGCGCGCCGGTAGCTGCGCTCGGGAGTAGCGGCGGCAACTGAGTCAGCTCAGGCGTGGGCTTGACGGAAGTAATGAGTAACCACGCGAACGGCGCGAGACTCCAGACCGCCACCAGGATCAGGCCCATGCCGCGTACCAGCTTCACGTCATGCTCCCGCGCAGCAGGCGCGCGTAGACCGCGGTGAGCAGTGCCACCACTGCGAGAACGCTTACCGCCACTGCCGAGCCGTAACCGAACTCAAGCGCCTGGAACAGGACCTTGTATGCGTAGATCGACACCGTCTCGGTGCTGTTGGCCGGTCCACCACCGGTCAGGACGTAGATTGCGTCAAACACACGAAATGCATCGATGGTGCGGAAGACAAGCACAACCAGTAGTAGCGGCACAAGCAGCGGCAGCGTGATGCGCCGGAATGTGGTCCAGGCACCCGCTCCGTCGAGCGCCGCGGCCTGATAGAGTTCGCGCGGGATGGTTTGCAGCCCGGCGATCAGCAGCAGCGCCACGAACGGTGTCGCCTTCCAGACGTCCATCAGGATCGCGGCGTGCAACGCCCAGCCCGGGCTGCCGAGCCAATTGACGTGGGTGCCGAGCAGGTAATTGAGCACACCGTAATCGGCGTTGTAGAGCCATTCCCACAACCGCGCCGAGACCACCGTCGGGATCGCCCACGGCAACAGGATGATCGAATAGAGCAGCGCTCGCCCCCGAAACGCACGCGCCAGCAACAGCGCAACAAGGAGACCAAGCAGCACTTCCAGCGCCACGGACACCGCCGAGAAGTAGACGGTGTTGGCGAGCGCGTTCCAGAAGCGCGCATCGGCGATAAGGCGCGTGTAGTTGTCGAAGCCAACGAAGCGGGCGGCAGCAAGCAGCGGCGAGCGCTCTTCCAGGCTCAGCCACAGCACCGCCAGCGCGGGAAAAAGCGCCACCGCGCCTAGCGTAACGGCGGCTGGTGCGAGAAACAGGCCCGGGTGCTCGCGCGTCATCGCAAAATCGCTTCGGCCTGGCGCTGCGCGTCGATGAGCGCCTGCGACGGGCTCTTCAGCCCTGCGACGGCACCGCTGAACTCCGCTTGCAGCACCTGCGACAGCCGCACGTATTGTGGCGTGACGGGCCGCGGGCGCGCGCGTTCATAAACGGCGCGCAGCTCGGCGAAAAACGGCTGCGCCGCCAATAACTCCGGATCTTCATAGAGCGCGCGGCGCGGCGGGTTGTAGCCGTAGGCGAGGGCCAGCACCTTTTGGGCCGCCGGTGAGGTCAGGTACTGTGCCAGGCGCTCGGCTGCCTGCGGATTTCGGGAGTGGCGATTGACTCCCAGCTGCCAGCCGCCCAGCGTGGCCGCGGACTTGCCGCCGATAAAGTGCGGCAGCGCGCTCACGCCGACCTTTCCGCGCACAGCAGAGCCCTGTTGCTCGAACAACCGCCAGGCATACGGCCAGTTGCGCAGGAACAGGGCCGCGCCGCGTCCAAAGATCTCGCGCGCGGGTTCCTCGGTCAGTGTGGTCACGAACTCCGGTGTGACGCCGCTGGTGAGCAATTCACGCATGAAAGTGAGCGCCGCGCGGTTAGCGGCGCTGTCGAGCACCACCTGCCCGTTGCGCAGCACCTCGCCGCCGTGACTCCACAGGTACTCAAGCGCGTTGCACACCAGGCCTTCGTACTGCTTGCCCTGCCAGACAAAGCCGTGCACGCCCGACTCGGTGCGGGTAACGGTACGTGCGGCATGCAGCAACTCGTCCCAGGTCCTGGGCGGCGCGAGGTGGTTCTTGTCGAGCAAATCCTTGCGGTAATACAGCACACCCGCGTCCATGAACCACGGTAACGCGAACGCGCGGCCCTCCCAGGTAACGGCCTCGATCGGGCCGCGGAAAAACGCCTCGCGCTCCGCCGCTGGAAGCAGGTGCGAGAGATCGCGCAGCCAGCCGGCGCGCGCGAACTCCGCTACCCAGATGACGTCGAGCGCGAACACGTCGAAATCGGCTGCCCCGGCCGCCAGATTGGTGGCGTAATACTGGTGTTGCGCGTCGCTCGCCGCGGGCAGCGTCTCGGCCCGCACCCGCACTCCCGGATTGGCGCGCTCGAACTCGGCCAGCAGTTGCGCGAGCGGCCGCGGATCGCCAAACAACTTGCTGTGCTTGAAGACCACAACTGGCGGATGGCTGGAGCTCTCCTCGCCCGATGGCTTGCACGCCCCGAACAGCGCGGCGAGCAGCAGCACAGCGACTATCAGGCAGTTGCGTCCAGGAGTGTGGTTCGTCATCGCCAACGTTACAGTATCAAGCGACTAGCGCGACTCAAAAACGAAACGCGCGCATCCCACGTCAGGCCACCGCATCCGGTCGCCTGCCTGCCATGGAACCGCGCAGACCGCATGTTGCGATACTAGGCGATCGGACCACTGCAACTTTGATTCAGATCAATACCAGGGATTGGGTGAACGACGGGTGACGCAGGATGTCGCATCAACCCCGCCGAATGTAAGGCACTGCGGGCGTCGACAATGCGCTTGCACCTCTGCAAGGACGTCTTTGGGCACCATTCACCGGCGCGCCGGCGAATGGTGCCCGCGCGAGGTGGATTCCAGCGCCGCGGCCCTGCACACGCGCCGCAAGCTGCGAAGCTGCGCCCGCACATGTTCTGCGGCTTCGCTCGTGATAGGCTGCCAGTTGCAGTCATCCGGTAAGGACAACGATGCGCCCTGTTCGCGGAATTCGGCTCGGGCGAGTCGCCGGCATCGAAGTGGCCGTCGATTGGAGCCTGCTTATTATCTTCTGGCTCATTTTCTCGACGCTTGCCTGGGGCGTCTTTCCCTCCTGGCATCCGGACTGGAGCGTTCCGCTGATTGCGGTCACCGCGCTCGCCGCGGCAGTGCTGTTTTTCGCCTCGGTGCTGGTGCATGAACTTTCGCACGCGCTGGTCGGTCGGCTGAACGGCATCGCCTTTCACCGCATTACGCTGTTCATGTTCGGTGGCATCGCGCACATGGAAGGCGAACCACCATCGTGGCGCGCCGAACTTGCCATGGCCATCGTCGGGCCACTCACCAGTCTTGCGATTGGCGTTACCTGCATCGCGCTCGTCAATCTGCTGAGTGGACCCTTCGATGTCGATCTGGAGAATCCACGGCTCGCCCTTGCGGCGCTTGGACCGGTGTCGACGCTGCTTGCCTGGCTTGGACCAGTCAACGTGATCATCGGGCTCTTCAACCTGATTCCCGGCTTCCCGATGGATGGCGGCCGAGTACTGCGCGCCATCATCTGGGCAGTGAGCGGCGATCTGCGTGTCGCCACGCACCTCGCCTCTCTCGCCGGTCAGGCGTTTGCCTGGCTGTTGATCGCGACCGGCCTGCTGATGGTGTTCGGGTTCCGGGTACCATACCTCGGTGGCGGCTTGCTCAGCGGACTATGGCTGATGCTGATTGGCTGGTTTCTGCACAGCGCTGCCGTCACCAGCTATCGCCAGCTCCTGATGCGCCAGCTCCTTGGGCACGTCCCGGTGGCGAAGCTCATGCAAACACGCTTCACGCCAATCGGGCCGCAGATGCCAATCAGCACGCTGGTCGATGAGCACCTTATGGCGAGCGGACAGCGGGTCTTCCCCGTCGTGGAAGACGCGAGGCTGCTTGGGCTGGTGAGTCTGGCCGACCTGCGCAAGCGCCCGCGCGAGGCGTGGGCACGGACCCCCGTCGCTGAAATCATGACGCCGGCCGGATCGCTCGTCTCGATCTCGCCGCGACACGAGGTGCTGGACGCCCTGGCACTCCTCGGGGCCCGCAACCTGAACCAGCTGCCCGTCGTCGAAGACGGACGCCTGCTCGGACTCGTGCGTCGCGAGGACATCCTCAAGTGGATGGCGATTCACGCCGAGTCCACGGCACTACGCACCGACGATCGGGATCGCATGCAGCCGTGACGGGCATGCTGATCCGGTAGGCCCGGTTGGCGTCGCGAATTACCTGGCCGGGCATCGCGGATCGCAGGGTGCGCGATGCCAACGGATTGTCCGGACCCGGCGCGACGTGCTCCGATCGCCCCTCAGAACACCTTTTCCTGCAGCGCATGATTCGCGAGCAGTAGCATGGCAGCGTTCCACGACTGCCCGGACATACCCATGGGCTTGCCGGTCTTGCCATGCAACCACTCATTAAACGCCCAGTTGTTGAGTTGGTTGACGGCAACAAGCTCGTCAAGCGCGTCGCTTGCGGCGGCGCGAAGTCCCAGGGACGCCAGCGCCATGACCCAGAAGCCGCCAATGAACGGCCAGATGCCGCCATTGTGATACTGATACTCGACGTTCTGCCGGTGGCGCTCCATATAGAGCCGCCACAGACGGCTGCGCCGGCGGATCGGACGACACACGGCGCGCATCGGCCATGGCTTGTCAGCGCGCAGCTGTGTCAGGGTATGGATGATGCGATTGGACTGGGCATCGTCGGCAAGGTCGAACACGATCGCGAGCAGGTTGCCGAGCACATCGCCTTCCTCGCCGAAAAACGAGAAGTTGACGAAGCTGAGGTACAGCTCCTGGTCGCGCGCGTGGTGTCGCGCGTAGTGCATGAGCAGACGCAGCCGATGATACTCGGGCAAATCGCGCGAGAACGGATGGAACAGGTGGTTAAAGTGGTAGTGCGTCTCGTCCGTCGCGGGAACCGAATAAAGGCGTTTGACGTAGTACCACAATGCATTGCTATAGAGCACGAATCCGGAACGCGGCATGACGTCGGCCCAGTCGCTCGCCTCGTTCTGCTGGACGAGGTGCAGGCGCGGATGCTCCTGCGCACGCAGCCACTGGATGGCGCGCGCCGCCTGGCCCCCCAACTCATGCTCGAGCGAGAGCTCGCCGCCCCGAGTCGCTACAAGTCTCAATGCAATGAGCCACCAAAGCGTGGCATCGATGCAGCCGAGATACCAGAAATCACCCTCGCGACCAGCGGGATCCACGTATTTCGGAATCTGGCCATTGTCGGCCTGGTGCGCGGCGAGCGCCCTGAGGCTCGCCCCCGCGCCACGTCGCAGCACGGCGTCGCCCGAGAGTGCCATGGCGATCGCGCAAATGGCGGC
>LJVB01000094.1 GCA_001304215.1 Acidithiobacillales bacterium SM1_46
TTGGCTGGCCAACGAAGTTGTCGCAACGATGTTCTCTCAGCCCACGAAAACGTCCGAACCTTGATGGCGGACGATCTAGAACAGGGAAATGCTCTTTCTCCGCAGATCTAGAGCAGGGGATCGAGCAAGCCCGCAAGATCGATGGTTAGCACAAAGTACCAATAGGTCACTCAGCAGGCGCCGCGCCGAAAGGCGCGGCGCCTGCTGTGAAGAACGTCCCTTGCTTTTTAATTTCCGCAAAGACGGCGACCGCCGCGGGTGCCCGTAGGGCGCACCCGCGGGGTGGTCCCTGGACTTAACCGGCCGCGCCGTCAGGCGGCTGTCCCGTCTGCACCGGCCCGACCCGGTACGGCCGCATCATCTCGTTGTCCTCGTGCTCGACGATGTGGCAGTGCCATACGTACTGCCCGGGCGTATTGAACTGCGCCTTGATGCGGGTGACCTGGCCGGGGTAGGCGATCACCGTGTCCTTGCGACCCGTCTCCCATGGCTCCGGCGCAACGGGGACCGAGCCGGGCACCACCTGCACCTCCTGGGTGGCCTCGTTCACGAAGATGGCCTGGCGGTTCACCACCTCGAACGCCACTTCGTGGACGTGCATCGGATGCGCGTCGGCGGTGGCGTTGTAGATCTCCCAGATCTCGGTCGCGCCGACGGCCGGGTTCTCGGTGAGGGGCTGCATCCACAGCCGCTTCGTCCACACGCCGGGCGCGACGTTCGGGTTGCCCGCAACCGTGCCGAGGAGTGCTTCGGCCGGAGCGTCAGCGAAGAACGCCGACATTTCCTCGAGCAGCGCGAGAGGGCGAGTCACGGTCGCCACGGGCAGCGCGGCGACGGCCGGTAGCTGCAGGAACTGCGGCGGCGTGGTCGGATCCGGCGCCACGGCGGGGACGACGCGGAACTCCATGACCTGGCCGGTGCTGGCCGCTTCGGCGACCGCGAAGTCCACCCCCGGCACGCCTCCGCCGAACGGCTCATCGGGACCGACATTGCCGAGGACGTAATTGCCCACCGGCACATTCGTGAAGTCGACGATGAGGTCCGCGCGTTCGGCCAAGGCCATCAGCAGCCGGTTGCCATTCGTGGCCGTGAGGTTGACGGGCGCGGCGAGGAACCCGCCCTCGTTGCCGATGGCCCAGACCTCGACGCCGGGGATCTGGCTGAAGTCCAGGATCAGGAAACGCGACTGGCAGCCGTTCAGGAAGCGCAGGCGGTAGCGCCGCTTCTCGACGACCTGGAACGGCCAGGTGTTCCCGTTGACCATCATCATGTTGCCGAAGAACTCCGGATTCCACAGCGGCGAGATGTCTGTGTTTGGGATGTAAGGGCCGGTGATCCCGTCGAAGAAGGCGCGTGTGTCGGGGTAGAAGAGAGACCCGTCGGTGTTGAACGAGCGGTCCTGAATCGCGATGGGAATCTCGTAGTAGGTCTTGTTCGACGGGAACTTGTCACCATCCTTCGGCGCCGGACCGGGCAACACCGCCGTCGCCCCGGTACTTACATCAAGCACCGCCGCGTCTCCGTCTGGACCGCCGCGGATGATGTAGAAGCCTGCGGGCCCCGCGTAGACATTGAGGCGGGTCATGCCGAGCGTGTGGTCGTGATACCAGTCGGCGGAGGCACGGCCGAGGTTCGGGTACTGGAACGTCGCAAATCCGGGTCCCCAGGTAGCGCCAAACTTCGATTTAGCCTTGCCGGCGAAGAACTCGTACCAGGTGCCACTGTCCGCATATCCCGCTGGGAGCTTGCTACCCAGATCGGGCAAGTACCAGGCCTCGGTGTAGCCGTCGCTCTCGTCGCCCACGCCGACCGCGCCGTGGACGTGGGTGACCATCGGGACTGGGCCCGTATAGGGGCCGGGGGTCGAGGTGAACGTCGGTCGCTTGTCGCGGTCATTCGTTCCGCCGGGCGGGTTGGCCCAATGGAGAGTCTGATCAACCGGCAAGAGATGAGGCAAATGGTCGCCGTTAGCGGCGATCAGATTGTTGATCCACTTCACGCGAACCGGCCGGTTGTACTGCGCCTCAATGGTGAGCGACGGTGCATTGTGGATCAGCAACGGCCTCTTGCTGCCCGCGCCGTTCACTGCCCCGTATCCCCAAACAGTCGTTGCGGGCTGTCCCGCCGGAAGGATCTGCTGGGCGAACTGCTTCATCGAAATTTCGTAATAGTCGATGTTCTTGCCGCGTTTCTGTTTGATGACACCGGCCTTCGGCATCACCGGCGGGATCAACATGGGTGTCTGGAATTTCGGCACTGCCGCGGGATTAAGCGTACCCCCAGGAACTTCGGCCAGCGCCTGCTTGATGCCAAATTTGTTGTAGGTGAACAGCGTGAGCGTTGTTCCGCCCACGTACTTTAGAAAGGTTCTTCTTGATGTCATGTTCCTCTCCTTCGGGTGGACAGCGATGGAAAGCACTGTTAGCGGGACCCCCGCTGAACTACCTGGAGGCCCCACCCCCAATCGCGACGCAGCCGCAACTTCGGGCCGGCACCGCTAGCCGCTGGTCCTTGCTCTATTGAATTTCCCCACCGTGGGATCCGACGGACAGAAGGTCGGATTTTGGCGACTGACGGTCAAACCTACCATTCTGAAAGTTCTTGTCCAGATCCGGCTGCAACGAGAAACCACAGAAAAAATAGGAAAAGGTCCCGATTATGGCGGGAATAATGTAGGTCTATCTGAAGGTAATTGCTTATGACTCCTTAATAAACGTTGGCATGAACGCGAGAAACACCGGCGCCGTCCATTCCGCGAATCGGTGCTTCACGATCAGTGCCAATAAGCAGGGAGCGGTCAGCGAACCGGCTGTATGGATTGGTTCAGCACTTCTGCCGAGTCAGGCTTCGGCTGCGCGCCCGGCGGCGAGGTGTCGATTCTCGGGTAGATGTTCGAATAGGCAATGCCCGCGTGCCGCTTTCCATAGCGAGCCGGAACATCCTGCGTCCAATCGCTCGGAATGACCAGTGAAAACAGGAGAAGCGCCACAAACAGGACGCGTCGCCAGCCGATGGCGGCGGACGCCACGCTATCCTCCGGGATGACCGTGCCAGCAACAGTAAATTTGGCCCTGCCACGCTTGCGCCAGAATGGAGCGACTATCAGGGCAAGGCCAAGCAGCGACATCAGAATGTTGAGCACCTGTCCGGTTGCCAGCCCCATCAGGTTGGTGGGGTACTCGCGGAAGAAGTCGATGAAGATTCTGAGGAAGCCATACAGAAAAAGAAAAATGCCGGTGAGCACTCCGGTGGGCGGTCTCCACCTGGCCACAATCCAGAGGATTGGAATAATCATCAAATTCTTCAACCCGTCATAAAGCACGACGGGATGGCGAAAGCCCTCCGCGTCCGGGAATTTGACGGCCCACAAGACGGTGGTAACGCTGCCCACGATCTGCCCGTCGATGAAGTTCCCTATCCTCCCTACGCCGAGGATGAATGCCGCCGCTATCGCCAGCGCATCCGTGACCCGCAGAAATGGCCTGGAGTGGAGCCGGCAAAACAACCAGACGCCGACCAGACCACCAAACAACAGTCCGTGAGTCGCCATTCCGCCGAGCCAATAGCGCGGAATCAAATCAATATGTTCGCGGTAGAACGGCCATTCATAAAAGGCCACTTCGATGAAACGCCCACCAACAAGTACGCCGCCCGCCAGAAAGAGGCTTAGGTTGTAGACCGATCGCATGGAAAGGCCGAGCTGCACCCGCTCCCGTCTTATGGACAGATGGGCATTCAGGAATCCCAGGGCATAGGTCAGCCCATACCACCAGAGGTACATGCCGAAGATTGATCCGATGATGGGATCAATGTTGTGAACATAGGGACCCACTACTGACATCGCTGCTTCCCTCGCAGAGCGCCGAGCGATCAGGCATCGGGGCTATTGAGCGACATCAGCAGTGATTAGGCAAGGGGTTCGCCGGAAGGTCGCGTGCTCGAATGTTGCGCGTTACAAAAGCGCTTCGGCCAGCGGGAGGTTAAGGCCAACACCGGCTGATATCGCTCTTTGGCCCAGGCTTGCGCTACGGGGCAATGCAGATCAGATGGGTCAGATATCTACTCGACATGCTGATGCGATATGACCAGGGGTTGATTCGCGTTCAGCTCGCTGAGGCGCACCCGGATCGTGGCGTGCGGCCGGTAAAGCGCCCTTGGCAGATCCACGTAGCGGCAATTCATGTCGCTATCTCCAAACCTGATGCACAGCCTGCAATCATCCACGCCATAAACACCCCACCAGAAGATGTTGCGAATGAATGCATCCCTGTCATTGATCAAGGCTTCCCGCCGGAACCTGGGCATGAATACCATGCCCCACCCACGGCGCCGGCGGAGCAAGTAAAGATTGACAGTGCTCAAACCGGGCACGTCCGCCGCCACCATGAGATGAAAGACCTTTTCACGGTAAAGAAGCGATTTGATGCCGAAGATAACCAGGGCCGCGATCGTCGGACCCGTGAGTTCGTCCCAGATGGTGTCTGCCGCCACCTGTGGAAGAAAATAGCGGAAGAGATAAATGGCTACCCCTGCAGCGGTAAACGCGATCGCGAGGATTGCGCCGGCGATTCCCAGGAGCCTTAAATCAATTTGCTTCATTAGCTTGCAAAGCGATCAGCATAGTCCTGCAGCCTAATGTCCGATCTCTTTTCCTGCAAAGTCATCCCCTAGCCCCGGTGTTGTCGGCCTCATTTGCGGCGACTGGTCTAACAAGATGGTTAGACGTCGACAACCGGCTGATCCTGATACCGCAGTGTCCGGCACAACGCTAGCGATCAAGCGCTTCATCTTCGTACGAGCTTGGGTGCTCGATTGGCTCAAGGTGGCCTAGAACGTTCACATGCGGAATCGCCTCGCGCATTACCGCCTCAATTTCCTCAAGCAGTGCATGGCCACGCTCGACGCTCCATGCACCGGGCACCAGCAGATGAAACGAGACAAATCGCCGATGCCCCGACTGGCGCGTGCGTAACGCATGGTAGGCGATACCCTGGGTGGCATAACGCCCGAGGATGGTCGTGACCCGCGCGGTTTCCTCTGCCGGCAGCGCGTGGTCCATCAGCCCATGTACCGAGCCGCGAATCAGATCGACTCCGATCCAGGCGATATAGGCGGCGACCGCGAGTGCGATCAGTGGATCGAGGAGCAGCCAGCCGGTCGCCGCAACCGCCGCAACCGCACCGATCACCCCGACAGAAGTCCATACATCCGTCATGAGGTGCTGGCCATCGGCTTCGAGCGTGATGCTGTGGTGCCGCTTGCCGGCGCGCCGCAATACTTGCGCCACGCCGAGATTCACCAGCGCGGCGATCGCCGATACCCCAAGCCCGATACCCACATGCGCGAGTGGTTGCGGCTGCCACAGCCGCGGTACCGCCGCGGTCGCAATGCTCGCTGCCGCGGCCAGGATCATCGTGCCCTCGGCACCGCTCGCGAAATATTCCGCCTTGCCATGACCAAAGTGATGATTCGCATCCTCCGGCTGCGCCGCGACAGTCAGCAACCACAGCGCGAGGAGTCCGGCGCCGAGATTGACGAATGACTCAAGCGCATCGGAAAACAGTCCGACGGAGCCGGTGAGCCACCACGCAGTGCCTTTCAGGAAAATCGTCAGCACGGCGGCGCCGATCGACAACCAGGCGTAGCGCGTCAGGGATTCACGGCTCATGATGAATCAGCAAGTCAAAGGCGCCCTTCAGCATAGCGCAAGCTCGCACCAGGCACGAATGCGCGCGCTTTGCGCTGGGGCCACAGCTTGTCCGGTAAGACGCCCTTGGTAGAATACAACCGCGCCGCCCCTATTCCGGATTGGCGAACCGGAAATAGTTGTCCCAGCGCTTGTCGAGTCGCTGCATTGCTTCTTTGAGCGAAACGGCAGACCATCGGTCCTGACTGCAGTTCACGAGCCCCACTTCTTTTAGCTTGTTCAGGCCATCCTCAATTTCGAAATTGATCTCGCACTGCCAGCGTTCCCGAAACCATTGTTCGATCGCGGCGTCGAGCTCGGCACTCGTCAGTGCTTGCGCCCGTGCCACCAAGAAGTAGTACGCGAGGATCGCTTCCTTGCATTCCTCCTCTTCAGCTTCGTCCAGCAGGCGGTGGAACACACCGGCATTATTGTCGAGATTCTTGAAATAGAGATTCTGTGTCAGCGACTGCATGAACCTCAGCTTGCGGTTCTTGTAGACATTGAACTGCCGCCAGATAAAGCCGCCCAGGGTCGCGAGCCCCACGAATAGCGCCGTCAGCGCGGCTGCGTCGAGCTGTACCGGCTTTGCCTGTAACCCCAACCAGAAACCAAGCAACGAACCAAACAAAACCAGGGTGGCGCTAAGTTTGGTGACGACAATAACGCCGCCGCTGACCGCTGCCGGCACGCCGATCATGAGTTTGTCGATGTTGCGCATGCGAATGCGGGTGTTGGGAAACAACATTTCCAGATCGGCCTTGGGCACGTTCTGAAACAGCTTCAGCAGTACCGCGCCGCGTGTTGCAATCGGAATCGTGGCCTTGCCTGGATCGTAATCCGGGCGGAAACGCAGATAGAGCACCACCCGTTCATAGTTGGTAAAGCGAAGCGTGCGGCGCCGCAGGCCCCACCAGGTGCGCAGGGTTTCCTCGCGTTGCTCGGCGCCACGGCAGAACAGCAGCACTTCCGAGAAGTCGTCAAAGTTGACGTGCAAGCGGATCTGGAAGAGCGATGACTCATGTAATGCCTGTTCCACATCAGCTCGGGTCAGCTTTTCATAGTTCGCCCTGTTAAGCAGGTCGGCCAACAACTCGACCGTGCGCGCCTCGGACACCGCATTATGCGTGTCGTTGTCCAGGCGACGGGTGTCTGCATCCGGGTCGCTGCCGGCATAACTGTCTTTCAGCGCCTCGAGTAGCGCATGAAATTCGAAGTGCACGACACTCTGCAGCAATCGACAGAACTCGCGGAACTGCGGCTGCGCGTCGGCATCCAGCTCGCCGCGCCCAAGGCACATCTCGATGACGTCGTGCTTTCGAAACGGAATGAAACGCAGCGGCGGGACAGGATTCGTCATAACAGCCTGGAAGCCGGTTATCGTATAGAGCCCGGCATATTAGCAACAATCGCTATCGGGAATAGGTTGTTTGCCACGGGCGCTGGCCCGATAGAAGGCAACCGGCAATACCTGCGAGGTCTTGTCACCGGCGCGGCAGTTCACCGGCGCGCTTGCGCTCGTGGGGCTCAATTTGCACCGCCTGCTTCCCGTCCGTGATCCAGGCCTGCCCTTCCTGAAGGGTGCATTGCAGCTGCATGTTACGCTGCGCGAGCCCGGCCAAGGCGCGAGTTGCCTCCCAGGGCAGGTTCATCACCGTCAGATTGTCGAGGCGTTCCAGCGCAGCGCGGTTCTGTTCCCACCACAAGTCGGCGCCACGCCCACCATAGTTGTAGACGCACACCTGGCGCGCGCGGTTGCAGGCCTTGCGCAGGCGTCGCTCATCCGGCTGGCCTGCTTCAATCCAGAGCTCGATGGCCCCGGTCAGGTCCTTCTGCCACAGATCAGGCTCGTCTTCGGTGCTCAGGCCGCGACCAAATTCCAGCGCCTCGTTGGCATGCCGCGCAAATGCCAACAGCCGCACCATCATGCGTTCATCCGTCTCGGAAGGATGCCGCGCCAGCGTGATGGCATGGTCGGCATAGTAGTTGCGATCCATGTCGGCAATTTGCAGGGTGGCTTTGAAGATGGTGGCGTTGGAGGCCATGGCGCTACCTTGCTGATCCGGGCAACAGCGGTTATCCCAAACCAGCTAGAACTTCTTGTGCAGTCCCACCATGACCCCGCCGGGCAGCAGCTGGATCAGGATTGGAACGTCGCGGCTGTGCGCGTACCAGCCGGAAAGGCCGCCAATCGCCCAACCCGCCAGCACGTCGGTTTGCCAGTGCGCCTGGTTCTTGATCCGGCCAACGCCAACATAGAGCGGCAGCAAGAGCGCGGCATACGTTGCCCGATACTCGCTGCCGTATTCGAGCACATAGGGCGTGACCAACGCAGCGGCAACGGATGCCTCGAAACTGGGAAAGCTGTCATTCGAGCTACCCTCAAACCAGAGACAGGGGTCGTCCTGATCCCTGGGCCGCACGCGCGTGAAAATGCGCTTGCCAACGGTCGCCGTCACGCCGGAGAGAAGCTGCGAATCGATGCCCTGCCACATCGTCTTTCCAAGTCGTGACTCCGATCCTTCCCAAATGGCACCCCCGACCTGGGCAATCGACAGCGCGCCAAGCAGTCCACGATAGACGTCCGGGTTCCAGGCTCCCGAGTCGTCGTAGCTCACCCTGCGGTCTATCTTCGACCAACCACAGTTTTGTGCCATTGCCGGTCCCGCAAATGTTGCCCAAAGCGCGAGCAGCACTACGTATCGAACAAGCGCTGGCCACATGTCTCGCTCCTTCCGTGATCCGCGTAGCGACTGTGCCGCTGCGTTCTCGAGACTTGATTATAGTGAACAGGGGGTCCCTACCCTTAACTTTCGAACTCGGGACGTTGACCCTGTTTGCTCGTTCGTCCAAGGGAAATCGACCCCCCTGAATCAGTGCCAAACCCACCAGCTGCACCAGTCCTCGCGTTAGAATGTCCGGGCTGCAAATCACTCGTACCTGACCCCGTTGACAGGAAGGGAGAACGTCCATGACCCACGCTATTCGCATCCACCGCACCGGAGGCCCCGAGGTACTGCAGTGGGACACGATAGAAGTAGCTAAACCGGGCCCCGGGCAAGTGCGCCTGCGCCAGACTGCCTGCGGACTCAACTATATCGATGTCTACATGCGCGCCGGCATCTACCCGCCGGGTGAGCTGCCCGCTGTCTTGGGCATGGAGGCCGCCGGTGTCGTCGAGGAACTGGGCTCAGGCGTTACTGAACTCAAGAAAGGCGACCGCGTGGCCTACCCGATGGTGGCGGGCGCCTACGCGGAAGAGCGACTCATCGACGCCCAGCGTCTGGTCAAGATTCCGGATTCCATCGACGACAAGACCGCGGCCACCATGATGCTGAAGGGACTGACCGCCCACTACCTGCTGTTTCGCACGTATCCGGTCAAGGCCGGAGATACGATTCTGGTTTATGCCGCATCCGGCGGCGTGGGCCTCATGCTATGCCAGTGGGCCAAGCACCTGGGCGCAACGCAACTGTCATCGGCTGCGTGGGCTCAAAGGAAAAGGCCAAGATTGCCATGGCCAACGGCTGCGATTACCCGGTCTTCTATCGCGAGGACAATATCGCCGAGCGGGTCCGTGAAATCACTCATGGCAAAGGCGTGCCGGTCGTCTACGACGGCATGGGGCAGGAGACCTTCGCGGCGTCGCTCGATTGCCTGCGCCCGTTTGGTGTCATGGTCAGCTACGGCAACATCACCGGCCAGGTGGAACCCTTCGCCCCAAAAATACTCGCACCGAAAGGTTCGCTCTACGTCACGCGCCCGACGCTCGCGACCCATGTGTCGACGCGTGAACTGCTGGTCGAAGGCGCCGAACGTCTGATCGACGTCGTCAGCAAAGGCATCGTGAAGAATAACGTCAACCAGAGCTATGCGCTAAAGGACACCGCCCAGGCCCACCGCGATATCGAGGCGCGCAAGACCACCGGCTCGACGGTGTTACTGCCATAACCGAGGGAACCCGGTCTTCCTGCGACTCCCCGGATAATTGATCTGGCACCAACTCCATGACCGGACTGGCCGTTATCGAAATTCTGGTGGGAATGGGCGGCAGTTGGCTATTTCGCGAACTTCTGATCAAGACGCTGCGGACGAAACATCCGCAGCTATTTTCCGAGCTGGGGGAACCCTCCAGTCGGAAGCTGTCCACGATCATCCCCCGCTATCAGGACATGCAGATTCAATTCTGGAAGTTTGTCTGGGGCGGAAGGGCCTTTCGGGTCAAAGACG
>LJVB01000095.1 GCA_001304215.1 Acidithiobacillales bacterium SM1_46
CGCCAAACCAATGATCGCTCCTCCCGCCCCTGAACCGGTCGTCGCGGCGCCTGCCCCTAGACCAGTGGTTGTGGCGTCAGCGCCAGAACCGGTCATCGTGGCGTCAACTATCACCGAAAAATCGATGTCACTGCCGCGCCAGACGGCTGCGACGCTCGCGGCCAGGGCCAAAGCCTTAAAGCCGAAACACCGCGCGTTCGCTTCGACAATGCGTAGTAAGGCGGCGAAGCTTGGCGCACCTGCATCCCGCCCAAGCGCCCCCACGCCTCAGCCACCGACGAACGCAGTGCCTCCGGCCCCGTTTCGTGCCAAGCAGGCTGCTCGCGCTGAGCATGTAGTGGAGCAACAGCGCGCCGCCTCGTTCGCGATACAGCGCGCACCTGCGAACTTGCCGACTGCACCCCGGCCCCAGGCATCCGTGACCGTGACGCCGAAGTCAGCCGCGGCACCGGGTATTCGCGCCGCCGCACCGGCCTCGCGCGTGCCGACCAAGTCATGCCCAAGCTGCGGCAACCGGCTTGCTGCAGCAGCGACACGCTGCAACTGCGGCTATGAGGTATCGGATGGTCCCGAGCTTCCAGGCCTCTCGGTTTCCGCACCGGCCGTCGTGGTACAGCCGGAAGCGCCGGGCAAGACCTGCCCGCACTGCAGCGGCAAGGTCACCGCGTCGATGACGAACTGCCGCTGCGGCTATGAGTTCTCGGATGGTCCGGACATTCCTGGACTTCCACCCATAAGCGAAGCGGATAAGGACTTCCTGTTCGACTTCGGCGTGCTCAAGCCCGCCTGATCCAGCGCGGCGTACCGGCCCCCGTCACTTTGCCGCTAGCGCGAGCAACAACTCGTTTAGCCGCCGAACGAACCCAGCCGGGTCTTCGAGCTGTCCACCTTCGGCTAGCAGCGCTTGATCGAGCAGCAGCAGGGAGAGGTCGCTAAAGCGCCCGGACTCCCCCTCCGCCTTTAGGCGCTCGACCAATGCGTGTTCCGGATTCAATTCGAGAATCGGTTTGCGCGCGGGCGGTTGTTGGCCCGCAGCCTTTAGCAAGCGCTCGAGGTTTGCGCTCACATCATGCTCGTCGCTCACCAGACAAGCCGGTGAACTCGTCAGGCGATGCGTCACGCGCACATCCTTGACGCGCTCGCCCAGCGCCGCCTTCATGCGATCCAGCAGGTTCTTGAATTGCCCGGCCGACTGCTCCTGCGCCTTTTTGGCGTCCTTGTCGTCGAGCGCGCCGAGATCCAGTGCACCCTTGGCGACGGATTGCAGGGGTTTGCCTGAAAACTCGGTGAGGTGCATCACCACCCATTCATCTACGCGGTCGGCGAGCAACAGCACTTCGATACCCTGCTTGCGGAATATCTCGAGATGCGGGCTGTGGCGGGCGGCGGCGAGCGTCTCAGCCGTGAGGTAATAGATCTTCTCCTGTCCCTCGCGCATACGCCCCACGTAGGCCTCGAGCGACACATTTTCTTCCGCCGTATCGGCATGCGTCGAGTGAAAGCGCAGTAGTTTCGCGATGCGCTCGCGATTGGCGACGTCCTCGACGACGCCCTCCTTTAGCACCCGACCAAACTCGCCCCAGAACGCGGCGTACTCTTCCGGCTTGTGACGCGCCGTCTCTTCGAGCAGGTCGAGCACCTTGCGGGTCGAGCCAGCCCGAATGGCGTCGATGTCGCGGCTGTGCTGCAGGATTTCTCGTGAAACGTTAAGCGGCAGGTCAGCCGAATCGATTACCCCGCGCACGAAGCGCAGGTAGGCAGGCATGAGCTGCTCGGCATCGTCCATGATGAACACTCGACGGACGTAGAGCTTGATGCCATGGCGTTTGTCGCGGTCCCACAGGTCGAAGGGCGCATGACGTGGCACATACAACAGCGAGATGTACTCCTGCTTTCCTTCGACGCGCGTATGCACGTGCGCGAGAGGCGCCTCGAAATCATGGGCGACATGCTTGTAGAACTCGTCGTACTCGTCCTGCTTGATCTCTCCTTTCGGGCGGGCCCACAATGCCGAGGCCCGATTGACGGTCTCCTCACCATCCCCGCCTTCCTTCGGCATCAGGATCGGCAGGGTGATGTGGTCCGAGTACTTGCGAAGGATCTCGCGCAACCGCCAACCATCCAGGAACTCGTCCTCTCCTTCACGCAACTGCAGCGTAACTTCTGTTCCGCGGTCGGACTTCTCGATGGTCTCGATCGAGTAGTCACCCTGTCCGGTGGACTCCCAGCGCACGCCATGCTCCGGACCGAGCCCTGCGCGCCGGGTCGTGAGCGTGACACGGTCGGCGACGATAAACGCCGAGTAGAAGCCGACGCCGAACTGGCCGATCAACTTCGCATCCTTTTGCTGGTCGCCCGACAGGGAGGCAAAGAACTGACGGGTACCGGACTTTGCGATGGTGCCGATGTGGTCGACCACCTCGGCGCGGCTCATACCGATACCGTTGTCGGCGACCGTGAGCGTGCGTGCCTGCTTGTCAAAGCGCACGCGGATGGCGAGCTCCGACTGACCCTCAAATAAACCCTCATCGGTCAGTGCCTCGAACCGCAGCTTGTCGGTGGCGTCGGAAGCGTTCGAAATCAGCTCACGCAGGAAGATTTCCTTGTTGCTGTAGAGCGAATGGATCATCAGATCCAACAGCTGGCGGACTTCGGCCTGGAAGCCCAGCGTTTCTTTGTGCGTCTCGACAGTCATGACCAGACAATACTCCTTGATTAATTCAGGGTTTTTGGGACAAGCCTAACTAGTTGGGTCACCTCGGCCTCTCATCAAGCCCTTGGCGGGAAAAGAAAAACGCTCGTCGGCCCGGGGGCCCTCTGCCGGGGCGACCGGACCGCTCATCGCCGACCCCGGCCGCACGCCGACATCAGAGCCTATAATTCGGGGAGTCCAACACCCCGCTATGCGGAAGGGGGTCAAGCAATGACACGGAATGTTTCTGACCGGACCTGCCCGGGCTGCTCCCGGGAAGTCCCCGCGGACGTCCTCGTTTGTGAGTGCGGACACGCGTTTGACGACCCTGCGTCCACCGACAATTTGGCGGACACGAGTCCCGATGCGCCCGAGCAAGAGCTGTTCGTTTCCTACCTGATTGCGCGGGTAGAGCAGGCGCGTGAGGCGCTGGACAACGTTCGCAATCAACTGGCCGGGCAGCCGGGCAACCTCGGCAAGGCCATGGAAGTGATGGAAGCCGTTCAGGATCTTCGCATCGCGCGGGCTGAGCTTGACGCAAGGCTTGGGCGCGCCTCACCGTACGCGGACGAGATCCGAGACCAGCCCAGCAACAAGTTTCGGGCTGCACAAAGCGCCCGCGCCCAACGCCTTGCCGTTGAAGCTGGCGCGGATTCAAAGGAACTGCCCCCACCGCCGTATCGCCGGTCTCCGACGGCCCCAGCCGCGGATCACCCGGCCGACCAAAAGCGCCGCGACAAGTAGCCGGAGTCCGGGTCGATCCGACCCTGGCAACCGTCAGTCGGCCAGCCCGTCGCAGCCGTCGCATGGCGCGCACTTGGCGGGCATCACTCCCTATAATTTGGGAGGTTCCTAACCGCCAACGCTTCGACAAGGATGTCCATGCCAGCGTCAATGTCCGTTTGTTCCCGCTGTTCCGCTGCTCTCGTTCCCGGTCAGGACATTTGCAGTTGTGGTCAGGTAATCACCGCGCGGGACACTCCCGACAATGCGCTGCTGGTACAGGCCGAGACGTTGTATGAATCCTATCTCCAGACTCGCGTGCGCAGCGCCGAGCGCGCCTTGCAGGCCGCACGTATCCAACTCGCGCGCCGGCCGACCAGCGCCAGCCTGTCCGCGCGCGTTTACGAATGCACCCGCGAGCTGAAAACCGCTGAAGCCAAACTCGTCGACCAGCGTCTGCGTACCGACGCCGTGCGACGCGATTCGAGCGAAACGGTCGCACCTTCGGCGGGGCCGTCAGAAGCGTTCCGTAGCACCCAGTCGGTGAAGGCCGATATTGCGCTCGCCCGTCTGCAGGTTGAGCGTTTGCGCGACATCGTGGCGGCGGGGGAGCCCTCCGCACAGTTTGAGGCCAAGGCCGCCGCGCACGCGGAGCGTATCCTCAAAAATCGGCAGCGTGATACCTCGCCTTGCCCTGCCTGTGGCCTGCCGCTTCCGCATGACGCCACTCATTGCGGCTGCGGTTTCGCGGTCAGTCGGGCTGCGCGCGAAACCAGCTCCGAGTTCCTCTCGACGGAAGAAATCGCTGCACTGCGCCGCTCGCGCTAGTTGCTACTCGCGCAACACGCACTTGCGATAAAGGTCTTTCAGCCGCCCGTCCGGGTCATATTTGCGCTTCAGCGCCTCGTAGGCCGGCCGGTTATAAATGCTCCAGAATTGCGCCGGCGTAAAGTACGAGTCGGAATAGAGCGACTTCATTCCGCCAAGCGCCATCACCTTCTCTTCCACCTTGCGGTTGTGGAAGCCTTCCGGAATCGGACTGCGACTGCGGATCACGTCCCAGAATCCAAAGTTCACGTAGAGCTTGCCAGGTGCCAGACCATACAGGTCAAAGTGGGCCCGTGGATCATATGCGCGCGTCGGACAGATCCATACCGGCAGGAACTTGATCGTGTCGTGATAAAAGTCGAAGAACTCCACGCAGTGCTCAATGGGAAGTTCGACGTCCTGAATTACGGACTCGCTGTGTATGCCGAGTCGTCGATTGATACGGCCCATCAGGTTCCAGCGGCTGTTCCAGCGCATGATCCTGGTATAGGTAATCGAGTTCAGGCGCTTGCGGCCATACAGTCTGCGCAGCAACGGATTCTGCGCCCCAACGTTCTTTGAGCACCAGAACCAGTCGGTGTCCCAGCGCCAGATGTAGTCACGCACAGTGAGATAGTCTTCCGTGCGCTCCCGCAACGACCGGTAAAAAATCCGCGCATACGTGTAGTCGCTCACATACGGCGCCTGCTCGACGAACTGACCGAGCGTAATGACCAGCTCATTGCGCCCGAATACGACGCCGTCGACGAAGTCCACGTCCGCCCGCTCACACTGCCGTGCCAGCTCCTCAAAGTAAATTTTCGGATCGCTGAAGCGCAGGTGCGTCAGCCGCACGTATGGCTTGACTGGAACGGTCTTCACCTTCAGCTTGAGCGCGTAGCCCAGCGTGCCGTAGGAATTCGGAAATCCGAAGAAGAGATCCCGGTGCTCGTTGTTCGGCGCGCCGTGCACAACGCGGCCGTCACCAAGCAAAACTTCGAGCTCCTGCACGGTCTCGTGCACCAGTCCGTAGCGGAATGACGAGGATTCAATGCCGCATCCGGTTGTAGCGCCGCCGATGGTAATGGACTTGAGTTGCGGCACGACTGTCGGCATGACCCCATACAGGAGACACTCGTCGACAAGCTTCACATACGGCGTCATGCCCTCGACCTCGACGTATCCGCCTGCCACGTCGACTCGCAGCACGTCGTTGAATTGCCGCACGTCGAGGCGGCGCGCCGTATCTTCCTTGCGGTCGCGAAAGAGGTTCGAAGTGTCCTTGCCAAGGCGCACGGCGCCCTTGTCGGCGCGCAGCTGGGCAATCAACGCCTGCTTCTTCTGTTCGTAGGGAATAGTGGTCATCAGGTGGGCGTTCGATAGTGAAGACGCCAGTGTAACCGATTTGCCCGGCACTTCGTCGCATCCGACGCACTACGAACGCGTTCAGCGTCGCGATTCCTCAACGTCCGTCGGGCTATCGATGTCGCGCACAATGCCGGGGTCGTCAACATCGATCCAGGTCACGCGCCCCACATTGACCGCGATGATGTCCCGCCCGCCGATGTCCGCGTTGAGTGCCAGCAACGCTTCACGGAACTCGCGAGAGAATCCAACCGGATGACCGCGCTGACCACGGTAGCGCGGTACCGCAATCGCGGCACCGTCACGCAGCGCGCCGACGATGGCCGCAAACGTCGCCTGGCGCACGAACGGCATGTCGGCCAGCGCCACGACCCAGCCACTCGCCTCGTGTAGCGCAGCCACACCGCAAGCGAGGCTCGCCCCCATGCCGAGCGCGGCGCTCGCGCATGGCACAATTTCCAGCCCCGCATGGGCCAATAGCTGCGACAACTGGGCATCCTCAGATTGCACGACCACAGCTGAGCGTGGCAACGCCGCATAGAGCGTTCGCGCGGCACAAACTGCCATTGGCACGCCGTCATCGACAGGAACCAGCAGCTTGTTCGCGCCGAAGCGCGTGCCGCTACCTGCAGCTAGCAGGAGGCCCGCAGGTTCGGACACGCGGTCTCGTTCTCCTGAGTCGGCGCGGCTGCGTCGATCGTTGTCAGCACCACCCCGTGACGCAGCGCTGTAATCTCGGCGAGGATGGCAATAGCGATCTCGGCCGGCGTGCGGCTGCCAATCGGCAACCCGACCGGCCCATGCAGGCGCTCGAGCTGCTCAGCAGTCAATCCCATCTTGCGCAAGCGCGCGCGGCGGCGCGAATTGTTCGCTTTTGACCCAAGCGCGCCGACATAGAACACGCGGGAGGCAAGCGCCTCGATCAGCGCCAAATCGTCGAGCTTCGGATCATGAGTGAGAGCCACCACCACGCTGCGGGCATCGCGTGCCAGTGCGCGCACCGCATCGTCCGGCATGCTCGTATCGAGCACCGCGCCAGGTACCGCCCAGTTCTGCGCGTAATCCTCGCGCGGATCGCAAACCACCACGTCATAGTCGAGGGCGAGCGCCATTTCTGCCGTACAGCGCGAAAGCTGTCCGGCACCGATCAACAGAAGTCGCCACGCCGGACCGAACACCTTGACCAGATCCCGTCCATCAAAGCCGAACTCGTCCTGGGCGGAGGCCGAATGCAAACTAATCTCGCCGGTGGCGAGACAGACGCGCCGCCCAATGAGTCTGCGCTCGTCCAGCGCCCGCAGTACTGCGCGCACGGGTTCGGGTCCCGCAAGGCGCTCAATCAGCAGGTCGAGTCGACCTCCGCATGGCAGACCGAAACGCGCGGTTTGGTCCCCGGTGACGCCATAAGTATCGATGCATGGCAGCTTCTTGAAGGTGCGCGCGCTGAGCCGACCAACAAGATCGTCCTCGACGCACCCGCCCGAAACCGATCCCACGAACCGGCCGTCCGCGCAGACCGCGAGCAGCGAACCGACCGGACGGGGCGATGAGCCCCAGGTCTTGGCCACGGTGACGAGGTAGGTATCGCGCCCCGCCTCGAGCCAGTCGAGCGCTGTGCGCAACACCTCAAGATCTGAGCTGATCATGTTCGGTATTGGATCCCGGCCGTCACGGTTCGTCCGTCCCTAAGCCATCGGGCGAAGCGGCAATCGATCGATCCGCCTGCCGGTGGCCGCAAACAATGCATTCACTACAGCCGGTGCAATGGGAGGGACGGCTGGTTCGCCCACGCCGGTTGGTGGCTCACTGCTCTTCACAATATGCACCTCGATGCGCGGCATGTCGCCGATGCGCAGAACAGGATAGTCATGAAAATTCGACTGCTGCACGATCCCGTCCTTGAACGAGATTTCTCCATAGAGCGCGGCCGAGAGCCCAAAGACAATTCCGGATTCCATCTGCGCACGCACGATGTCGGGGTTCACCGCCACACCGCAGTCGACCGCGCACACCACGCGCTCAATCCGAAAACTGCCGTCGTCAGCAACGCTCACTTCAGCCACTTCGGCGACATAGGAATGGAATGCCTCATGCACCGCCACACCGCGCGCATGGCCCTTCGGCAGTGACTTGCCCCACCCGGCCTTCTGGGCTGCTAGCTTCAACACACGCGCGTGGTGTGGACGTTCCTTCAGTAATCCCAGCCGGAAGGCTACCGCATCCTTCCCCACAGCATGTGCAAGACGGTCGATCATGACTTCGGTCGAGAATGCGGTGTGTGTGCTGCCGACACTGCGCCACCACAGCACTGGCACACCAAGCGATGTGGTATGCAAGTCGACGCGCAGGTTCGGAATCGCATAGGGCAAGTTCGATGCACCCTCTACCGACGTTGGATCGATGCCATCCTTCATCATGCCGGCAAACGGCGTGCCGGCCACAATCGACTGGCCCACAATCCGATGCGACCAACCGACCGGCCGGCCCAGCTTGTCGACACCCGCCGCGATGGCGTGCACATATGCTGGCCGATAGTAGCCGCCACGCATGTCATCCTCGCGCGCCCAGCACAGCCGGATCGGCGCATTGAGCGAGCGCGTTGCCTTGGCCACTGCCACTGCCTCGCAGATGTAATCGGAAATCGGGTTGGCGTGGCGGCCGAAGCTACCGCCGGCGAGCAGTGTGTGGATGGTCACCTGCTCGGGCTTCAGGCCGGCTGTGGCTGCCGCTTTCGCCTGATCGAGCGTCTGCGACTGCGAACCTGCCCAAACCTCGCACGACTTGTCATCTAGACGCACGACGCAATTCAGCGGCTCCATTGCGGCATGCGCGAGATAAGGAAACTCGAATTCGGCCTCGATGCGCTTGGCGGCACCATTCAGCGCCGCATCCACCTCTCCCCTGCTGGACGCGACCGCCCCCGGCTGCTTCAGCAAAGCCCGGTACTGCTCACGAATCGCGTCACTCGATGCAGTGAATCCGCCTGACCTGTCCCATTCGATGATCAGCGCTTCGCGCGCCCGCCATGCATGCCAGAAATCGGTCGCGACCACCGCCACGCCTTGCGCAATCTCGACTACCGCCTTGACCCCTTTCATGGCCAACGCCTTCGACGCGTCATAGCGCTTGAGTTTCGCGCCGAACACAGGTGGCCGCGCAACTACTGCGGTTAGGGCGTTTGGCAAATGGTGATCAATTGTATAAACCGCCGTGCCGTTCACCTTTGCAGCGGTATCCGTACGCGGCACGTGTTTTCCAATCAGCCTCCATTCACGCGGCACCTTGAGCGGGACATCTTGCGGAATCGGCAGCGTAGCAGCCAACGCAGCGAGCTCGCCAAAGCTTGCGCGCCTGTTGCTCCGCGCGTCGATCACGTAACCGCGCTCGGCGCGCAGACCCTTGGCATCCGCATTCCAGCGCTGGGCGGCGGCGGCGATCAGCAGCGCGCGAGCCGTCGCGCCTGCGTGGCGCAATTGATCCCAGGAACCCCTCATGCTTGTGCTTCCGCCCGTTCCCTGCGCGGATCCGCCCCAGGCAAGATTCGCGTAACGTTTCACGTCGGCCGGCCCCCAATCTGCGTCCAGCTCCTCGGCAACCAGTGTCGGCAACCCGGTGTATACACCCTGCCCCATTTCCAGGTGCTTGACGATAACGACGACGGTGTTGTCGGGGTCGATACGCAGGAAGGCATTTGGCGCGAACGCAGCAGATTCCACCGGCCCCTGTGCCAGCATTGCCGCACGCGCAGCACGCGGTGCAAACTGAAAACCAATTACCACTTCTTGATTGCTGCGCGGATGCGCAGATAAGTGCCGCAGCGACACAGTACGCCGCTCATGGCGCGGTCGATGTCGGCATCGGTGGGCTTCGGGGTCTTGGCCAGTAATGCCGCAGCAGCCATGATCTGGCCAGACTGGCAGTAACCACACTGCGGCACATCAAGCTCGATCCACGCTCGCTGTACCGGATGGCTGCTGTCGGTAGACAGTCCTTCAATCGTCGTGATGCGTTTGCCGACTGCGGCGGACACCGGCATTACACAGGAACGCACTGCCTCGCCATCCACATGCACGGTACACGCCCCGCACTGCGAGATACCGCAGGCGTACTTGGTTCCTGTCAGCCCAATGATGTCGCGGAGCACCCACAGCAGCGGCATCTCGGGCTCGACATCGACCTGATGGGATTTTCCATTGACCGTAAGTGAAAACATGCAAGCGCTCCCTGAATCATTCACAGAGAAATCGGGGGATGAGCAAAATCATCATACGCGCCGTTGTTAATGGCGCAAGATGCCCGAACGAGCGGAACGCGCTATGCGAGTAGCGACGTGCAAATTGCGGGATTCTCAAGTTTCTCGAGAAACCATTGCAGCGCCCTACCTTTGTGCGTCGTGCGCCAAGCGATCAGCAACTGCGCGTCTGGTGGCGCCTCCACAACGCGCCGCTCCACCAGTCGGCCCGCCGCGATCTCCGCGGCTGCGAGATGGGCAGGAATGTAGCCAACGCCAAGACCGGCAACATGGGCGGCAATCTTGGCATGCATGGTCGATACCGTAAAAACATCCTGGCCGGAAATGAGTCCGGAGGTGCGTGGCGGCAGGCTGCGCGAGCTATCCGCCGCTGCCACCGCGCGGTATTGCATGATCTGCTCAGGCGTAAGCGGCTCTGGCAAGGCGGCAAGTGGATGGTCCGGGGCAATGGCGAAGACAAACGCAAGGCTTCC
>LJVB01000096.1 GCA_001304215.1 Acidithiobacillales bacterium SM1_46
CGCCGAGCGCGCGGCGCATGCGCTCGTACTCGTACCGGTACATCCAGGCGGCGAGTCGCAGCGCCAGGGCGCGCGAGCCGTAGGCCAAGGTCCCGCGCAGGCGCCGCGCGACGTTCCACCATTGCGGCGACCCGGCTGCCTCGTTGATCCCGCGCCGGTCCTCGAAGTACTGTCGCCACCAGTAGATCGAGTAGTCGAGCCAGGTGGCGAACGGCTCGGTGAGCGTCTCGGCTCCCTCCTGCTCGAGGAAGCGAAACATGTGAAAGTTGCCATCGCCTTCGGTGGTTTGCGCCCAAAACTCGCCGGTAACCTTGACGATCGGCTTGGCGCGCGTGTAGTCGACCTCGATCTCTTCGTCGATGAGCGCGCGGCAGCGCGCCAGCGCCTCGACATAGCGCCTGGTGCGCAACTGTGCCAGCATCGCGGCAATCTCCCGAACGTCAAGCCTGGTCAGTCGTGCCAGCAGCCTGGCTGTGATAGTGGGGCGCGCGGCGTCATCAGGCGCACGTAGCGCGTCCTGGCACAGCACGAGGCAGCGCTCGAAAACCTCATCGGTCCGGCCCGGCACGACTTCGTAGGGGCGAATGTGATTGGCGACGGCGTTCAGCATGTCACCGAGGAAGAAGGCGCTCACCACGCGCAGGAAGGAGGCGGCGTTCATCTGCAGGCCGGCCTCGCCATCGGACTGCATCAGATCGGTTTCCTGGTCGAAGAGGAGTACGCGAAAGCCGTCAAAGCCGGCGTTGCGCAAGGCCAGTCGATACTCGGACTCGTACATCCCGAAGCGACAGGGGCCGCAAGGGGAACCCGCGGTGGCGAATACGTAGTCGGAGACAATGCGATCGGTCGGGATGCCCTCCACGTCGCGCAGTTTCATTAGAAAGTTGAGCAACGCCCCGACTGTGAAGTAGGTCGGGTTGCACTGGCCGGTGTTGCCGTATTCGCGTCCGGTCTGGAAATCGAGCTTGGTCGGCAGCGGAATGCGCTGGGCCTTGTGGCCCAGGCCCTGGAGGGCCGCCTCGACCAGCCGATCCTGGCGCTGCGTCAGGCCGCCGAACAGCAGGGTGACATGGCCGCGCTCGGCGCGCGTGAACGGCCGCTCGCTTGGGCGCCGGTAGTGAAGCGGCGCTGGCGCGACCGGTCGCGGAGGGGCCTGGCACGAGGTCTCATTGCAGTCCGCGGATGAGGCGGCGGACGCTTGAAACCCGGTGCGCCGGGATTGAGCGGTCTCCGTGTACATCGCGTGGCTCCTTGATCCGTACGGATCCCTACGCGATTCACAACAATATTCTGGATATTGCGCCCGCCCGCCACTTTGATG
This sequence comes from Acidithiobacillales bacterium SM1_46, assembly GCA_001304215.1. Taxonomy (GTDB): domain Bacteria; phylum Pseudomonadota; class Gammaproteobacteria; order Acidiferrobacterales; family Sulfurifustaceae; genus SM1-46. The sequence goes on from LJVB01000096.1 coordinate 1,322, forward strand.
TGGAGCAAATATTTGTGGCTGGCGATGCCCGTGCCTGGGCCGGGCTGCCGGTCCGTCGCCTGCCTCAAAAGTGCGGCGTACGGGGATTTTTCGCTAGAATCGCGCCTTCACCCGATCGCCGGAGCCGCCATGTCCACCAAGCTCAATCGCTACAGTTCCCGCATCACCCAGCCGAAGTCGCAGGGCGCCTCGCAAGCCATGCTCTATGGCACCGGCATGACGCATGCCGACATGGACAAGCCCGAAGTCGGCATCGCCTCGGTATGGTGGGAAGGCAATACCTGCAACATGCATCTCAACGACCTGGCCGCCGGCGTTAAGGAAGGGGTGGACAGTGCCGGTCTGGTAGGGCTGCGCTTCAACACCATCGGCGTTTCCGATGGCATCTCGATGGGCACCGAGGGCATGAGCTACTCGCTGCAGTCGCGCGATCTCATCGCCGACTCGATTGAGACCGTGGTCGGCGCGCAGTGGTACGACGGTCTCATCACCATTCCCGGTTGCGACAAGAACATGCCCGGTTGCCTCATGGCCATGGGGCGGCTGAATCGCCCGGCGCTCATGATCTATGGCGGCACCATCAAGCCCGGCCATTCGAGAGCGGGCGCGACGCTCGACATCGTCTCGGCGTTCCAGTCCTACGGCGAATTCATCGCCAACAAGATCGACGATCCGACCCGCCAGGACATTGTCGAGCACGCCTGCCCGGGGCCGGGCGCGTGTGGCGGCATGTACACGGCCAACACCATGGCCTCGGCGATCGAGGCGCTCGGCATGTCGCTGCCCTACAGTTCCTCGACGCCCGCAGTCGACCCCGGCAAGCTCGAGGAGTGCAAGCGCGCGGGCGCGGCGGTTCAGAAGCTGCTCGAACTGGATCTCAAGCCGCGCGACATCATGACGCGCGCCGCGTTCCGCAACGCCATGGTGATCGTCATGGCGCTCGGCGGCTCGACCAACGCAGTGCTGCACCTGATCGCCATGGCGCGTGCGGTGGGCGTGAAACTCACGATCGACGATTTCCAGAAGGTCTCCAATCGGGTGCCATTCATCGCCGACCTGAAGCCCTCCGGCAAATACGTCATGGAGGACCTGCACAACGTCGGCGGCGTGCCGGCGGTAATGAAGTATTTGCTGGAGAAGGGCCTGCTCGACGGTTCGTGCATGACCGTCACCGGCAAGACCATCGCCGAGAATCTCAAGGACCTGCCGGGCCTCAAGGCCGGACAGGACGTAATCGTGCCGCTAGAAGACCCGATCAAGCCGACTGGTCACATCTGCATCCTGAAGGGCACGCTCGCACCCGGCGGTGCGGTCGCCAAGATCACCGGCAAGGAGGGATTGCGCTTCTCCGGTCCCGCGCGCGTCTATAACAGCGAGGAGGACATGCTCAAGGGGCTGGAGCAGGGCAGGATCAAGAAAGGTGACGTGATTGTGATTCGCTACGAGGGTCCAAAGGGCGGCCCCGGCATGCCGGAGATGCTCACGCCGACCTCTGCCATCATGGGCGCGGGTCTTGGCAAGGACGTGGCGCTGATCACCGACGGCCGTTTCTCGGGTGGCAGCCACGGCTTCATCATCGGTCATGTCGTGCCCGAGGCGCAGGAGGGCGGGCCGCTCGCGCTTGTGAAGAACGGCGACGTCATCACCATCGACGCGAAGAAGAACAAGCTCGATGTGGAGATATCTGCCCGGGAGATGGCCAAGCGCAAGAAGGCCTGGAAGGCGCCGCGCTACAAGGCCACGCGCGGCACGCTCTACAAGTACATCAAGAACGTCAAGAACGCCTCGGAAGGCTGCGTCACAGTACATCAAGAACGTCAAGAACGCCTCGGAAGGCTGCGTCACGGACGAGTAGTGCGGTGAAGACCATTCACTGGGCGCTCATCGCCGCGGCCATCATTGCGGTCTGGCTGGTCGCGATGGTGGCGGGGAGTTACTTCGGCTACGAGCACCGTCTGCCGCAGCGCATCGAGAACTGGAAGCCGGAGCCGGCGAAGTAGCGGCAGCGCGCGGTCCCCGCGCGCCGACCAGCCGTCACGGTGATGTCAGCGCGCACGGCGTTGCCGGCGTGTGCGAGATGTTGCGACGGGCGACATGAAGCGCAGCGCATCTGCGACCGTGCTCGCGGGCACGCGCATTCCAAAGTCGCGTGCCAGGCGGGCGCGGATACCGCGAACGGTGGCGGGGCGCTGCTTCATGCGCTCAATGAATCCGGTGACGTCCTCGATCACCGCCCATGGATAGGTGATCCAGTGCCACGTCTGGACTTCGCGCGCGCAGAAGTCCGGCCGGTAGCGGCAGCCCGCCTTGTAGTGCAGCACGGCGGTCCGGATGGCGGCGGGTTTGCCGCGCGTGCGCAGGTGCCGCATGGCCGCCACGAAGGTATCGCCGGTGTCGCCGACGTCATCGACCACCAGTACCCGCAGCCGGTCCACCTTGCGCGCGAGCGGGTGGCGCACCCGCGCCGCCGGTTGCTGGCGGGCGCCGCGCAGGTAGTGCTCGATGCGAAAGCTCGTGACGTCCATGACGCCGAGATAGTCGGCCAGTACCCGCGCCGGCACGTAACCACCGCGCGCGATCGCCACGATCAGGTCCGGCTGGAAGCCCGCCGCGCGAATCTGCAGCGCCAGGCGACGCACCAGGCGCAGCATCCGCCCCCAGGGGACCAGCTCACATCGAGTCACCGCCCGCATGCTTCGTCTCCATCGGAATCGCGTGATACCCCGACGCGTCTTGATTCTCCGGCGGCGCGGCGACGCGATCCTTGACGCAGCTCAAGCCTTGCGGCCGCTCGCCGCGGTGACATCATGCGTGGCGAGCCACGCTGCAACTTCAGCGGGCAGTCGATCGCGGTTGCTGCGCGTGACCTCCCGGATCTCGACGTCATTGCGGCGCTTGACCTCCTCGATGAAGCCGGCGCCGGTTCGTGCGACGGTCGCCACCACCGGTTTGCCGGAGTCGAGCAGCGCGCGCATGGCGACGATGAACCGTTCGGAGAAGCATTCCATCTTGCCGACCTCATCGACAAGGTAGATTGCGACCTCCGGTTGCGGCGCGAGCAGGGTGGTTGCCGAGGCGTCGAGCGCCGCCACGTCCACGCCGTATTTCGAGACTCGCGGCGGACCGGGCAGATCGACGTGCGCGAGCAGGCACTCGCTGCCGTCAAAGCCGTGCAGCCGGAATCCGCGCCGCGTGCCGCGCTCACGAATTTCCGCGGTGTAGAAGCCGCCGAGGGCGCGCGGTGCGAGCAGCGCGGCGAGCCGGCAAATGACGGTGGTCTTGCCGACGCCGGGTGCGCCGGTCAGCATCAGCACGTGGGGCGCGGTCATCGCCGTGGCGCTCGGCCGCTGTGGAGTCCGGGACACGATATCACCGATCGACGCGACCGCCGACCGCAAAGCCGCTCACCGACGCGAGCAGTGCCGCGACGCGATCGGCGGTTTGACCTCCTTCGGTGCCGGGCGTAGCCTTCCGCTTACCGCAACTCTCGCCGTTTTCCGCTCTTGTCGCTTCACAGGTGGCTTCGTCGCACGTGGACACGCCAGCTCGATAATTTTCGGGTGCGCGTCTCGCGTGCCGAGGCGCTGCCGCAGCTCGCGATGCTCGGCATCATCACCGGCCTGATTTCGGGCGGCGTCATCATCGCGTTCCGCCTGGTCATCGAGTTGAGCCAGGGGGCGTTCCTGCCGGGTGGCGACCCGGAAAACTACGAGGGACTTGCCACGACCACGCGCTTCCTGCTTCCGCTTGGCGGCGGATTGGCGCTTGGCCTGTTGTTCCAGTTTCTGCCGGCGAGGCGCCGCCAGGTCGGCGTGGTGCATGTCATGGAGCGCCTGTATTACCACCAGGGACGCATGCCGTTTCGCAACGCGCTGGTGCAGTTCATTGGCGGGGCGCTGTGCATCATCACCGGCCACTCGGTTGGCCGCGAAGGGCCCGCCATCCATCTCGGCGCCGCGAGCGGCAGCCTGCCCGGCCAGTACGGTGGCTTGCCCAATAACAGCCTGCGCGTGCTGACCGGTTGCGGGGTCGCGGCCGCCATTGCCGCCATGTTCAACACCCCGCTTGCCGGCGTCATCTTCGCGATGGAAGTGGTGATGATGGAGTACACGGTGGTGGGGTTCGCGCCGGTGATTCTCGCGGCGGTGAGCGCCACGGCGCTCTCGGAACTCATGTACGGGTCCCAACCCGCGTTCCAGTTGCCGCCGGTGTCGCTCGGCTCGCTCATCGAGCTTCCCTACATCATATTGATCGGACTGGTGATTGGCGGTCTCAGTACGGCGTTCATCTTTCTGGTGCGCGAGACCGCCGCGCGGCTCGGCTTCCTGCCGGTGTGGGTGCGCATGACGCTGGCCGGGTTGATTGTCGGGCTGCTCGCCATTCCGGCACCGCAGGTCATGAGCATCGGTTACGACACGGTAAACGCGGCGCTGATCGGCGAGCTCGCATTCGGCGTCCTGGTGCTGGTGATGGTGTGCAAGATCGTGGCGACAGCAGGTTGCGTCGGGCTTGGCATCCCCGGAGGGATGATCGGCCCGGTCGTGTTCGTCGGCGCGTTGGCCGGTGGCGCGCTGGGCATGATTGGACAGACCATTGCGCCGACCGAGACCTCTTCCAGCGGTTTGTACGCACTGCTTGGCATGGGCGCGATGATGGCAGGAACCCTGCAGGCACCGCTTGCGGCGCTCACGGCGATCCTCGAGCTCACCGGCAACCCCCACGTCATCATGCCCGGCATGCTCGCGGTGATTGCGGCAACGATCACGGCGCGCGCCGTGTTCCGCCAGCCGTCCGTTTACCACGCGCTGCTGCGGGCGCGCGGACTCGACGTGCGCAATGATCCGGTGTTGCAGTCCCTGCGGCGCACCGGCGTCGGCGCGGTAATGAACAAGGGATTTGTGACGCTCGAGCGGCGCGTTACCCGCGAAATCGCCCAGCGCGCACTGGAGGGCAATCCGGAGTGGATCCTCGTGAAGGAAGAGGGCGCCTACCAGGCCTTGTTGCTGGCGGTGGACCTGGCGCACGCGCTGACCGACGACAAGGAAGCCGCCGAATTTGATCTCTTCGCGATCCCCGGTGAACGGCGCCAGGTCACGTCTATCGATTTGCAGGCAAACCTGCAGGAGGCGCTGGACAGGCTGAATGCCTCCAGCGTCGAAGCGCTGTACGTCAGCCGTCTCGTCGCGCCCGGCATCGCGCATGTCTACGGCGTGCTCACGCGCGAGCGTATCGAGCGCAGCTATCGTTACAGCTAGTCCGTCTGCGTGCCGAGGCCGCCTGCAACTGTCGCTTCGATGGGTCGCGAGCGACGCCTCTCGATCAATCCCGTGGTGGACGCGGCGCTGCATGAACCGGGCGATGCGAGCCGCGTCGCGCTGCTGCGGCTGCGCCGGCAAGTGGGCACCACCGCGCTGGCCGAGCGCGTCCGACGGCGTGCGGCAGTTCTCGGGCATCGCATGCGCAAGGCGGCACGCGCAATTCATGGCCGACGCGACGAACTGATCGAGGCGATCTATGCGGCGGCCACGCCGCCGGGATGTTGCAGCGCTTGGTCCGATGGCTCCACCCGTCGCGACGATCACGCCGGCCTCGGCGGGATAGTGCTCGATCGCGACGGTCACAGAATCGCCAGCATTCAGCGAACGCTTGAACCCATGACGCCGCTCGCCACGGAGATTGCCGCGCTCGAGGCCGTGTTGCGGGTGGCGCACGATCATGGTGTCGAGCGCTTGCGGCTGCACACCGACTGTCGGGCGCTCGTCGAACTTTGGCGCTCGGCTGGTGAACCCGCCCTGGTACGCGCTCGGGCACTGGCGCAAGGATTCAGGAAATTCGAGCTGCGCGTCGTGCCGCGCCTGCATAACCAGCCGGCCAACATGCTGGCGCGCGGGCGTGACGGGCCGGGGCTGGGCGGGATTTGATCCCGGTCAGTTTCAGGTTCGTCCGAAGCGTGATAATGGTTATTCCGACTACGGTGTGGAATGCCATGAAACCTGGGCCTTCGATCCCGAGCGCAGAGAACCAGCCGCCCTGGCTGATGCCGGTGCTGCTGGTGCTGTTCGCGCTATTGCTGGCCTTTGGCCTGTTTTACTGGCGCGATGTCGTGTCGCCGGTGCGGGTCGAGGTGAGCTACACGTTGTTCAAGACCATGGTTGGGGAGGGCAAGGTCGCCGAAGTCCAGCTGCGCGGCACCGAAGTGACCGCGCGACTGATGCAGCCACAACCGGTGGGCGATGAAAGCCGGCCGGTCACCTTTATCGACACGCGCGTGCCGGCGATCGGCGACGATCAGCTACTGCTCCTCCTTGATGCGCATGCGGTGCCGCTGAACGTCGAAGCCCCGGCACGTGAAGGCTGGGGCTACACGCTGCTCATGCTGTTGCCGTGGCTGTTCCTCGTGGTGATCATCGTCATGGCGTACCGGCGGGCCTCGCGACTGGTCGGCAGCGTCGGGCCCGGCAGTGAGTTGCAGAAGTTTCTCGAAGGCGTGGCACGCGAGGCGGTGAAGCCCAATGTCACCTTCGCCGACGTGGCCGGGCAGGAAAATGCCAAGCGCGAAGTGCAGGAGCTGGTCGACTATCTACGCGACCCGGCGCGCTTCCAGCGCCTCGGCGCCGAGGTGCCGCGTGGTGTGCTGCTGCTCGGTCCGCCCGGTACCGGCAAGACGCTGCTCGCACGGGCGCTGGCCGGCGAGGCCGGCGTACCGTTCTTCTCGATCTCGGGTTCGGAATTCATCGAGGTGTTTGTCGGCGTTGGCGCATCGCGGGTGCGCAATCTGTTCCAGCAGGCAAAGAAGCACGCACCATGCATCGTGTTTATCGATGAGCTGGACGCGGTGGGGCGCACGCGCGGTACCGGGCTTGGCGGCGGGCACGACGAGCGAGAGCAAACCCTGAACCAGATCCTCGCGCAGATGGATGGCTTCGAGCCGCATGAGGCGGTAATCGTGCTTGCCGCCACCAATCGACCGGACGTGCTCGATCCGGCGCTGTTGCGTCCCGGCCGCTTCGACCGGCATGTGACGCTCGATTTGCCCGATCGCAAGGATCGCGAGGCGATCCTCAAGGTGCATACGCGCAAGGTGCCACTCGGCGCTGATGTTGATCTCGCAAAAATTGCCGGCACCGCCCCGGGTTTTTCAGGGGCTGACCTGAGGAACCTGGTAAACGAGGCAGCGATCCTGGCAGCGCGCGAACAAGCACAGCAGGTAAGCATGCGCCATCTCGATGAAGCGCGTGACAAGGTGGTGCTCGGCTCCGCGCGCACGCTCGCCATGCAACCGGAGGAGCGGCATCGCCTCGCGGTGCACGAGGCGGGCCATGCGGTGGTGGCCTATTTTCTGCCTCAGACCGACCCGATCTACAAGGTGAGCATCATTCCGCGCGGTCGCGCGCTCGGGGGCACGCTGCAGTTGCCCGAGCAGGAGCGGCACACCATCCCGGAGGAATATTTGCGCGCGCGTCTCGCCGTGATTCTCGGGGGTCGTATCGCGGAACGCGAACTGCTCGGCAGCGTGTCGTCCGGCGCGGACGACGACATTCGCCAGGCGACCGCCATCGCGCGCGCCATGGTGTCGCGCTGGGGGATGTCCGAGGAAGTAGGGCCGGTCGACCTGCGCGAGACCGAGGAACACCCGTTTCTCGGGCGCGAAATGGCCATGCCGCGGCACTTCTCGGAAGCCTCTGCCCAGCGTGTCGACACGGCCGTGCACGACCTGTTGCGCACCGCCGAGACGACGGCCACGGATTTGTTGCGCGATCACCGCAGTGACCTCGATCGCGTGATCGAGGCGCTCGAAAAGGAAGAGGACCTCGGGCGCGAGCGCGTGGAGGAGCTGCTCGGCGCACATCGCGCCAACGCAGCGGGTGGTATCAAACGCCCGGCAGCCAGCCGCTAGGCAATCGAGGCGGGCAACGTTGCGTTGCGGCAATCTCAGTCGAAGCGATCGGTCTCCGCCAGGTCCGGGCGGAAGACAAAGATGCCGAGTGGCCGCAATCCCGGCCACGGTGTGTAGCATCGATCCGGCGGCGGCGCCTCATGTGTGCCGAGCACCAGCGCCCCGCCCGGCCGCAGGTGCCGGCTGATCCCGTCGAGTGCTGCGCGTTGGGCCGCCTCATCGAAGTACGTAAAGGCCAGGTTGCGGCAGAGAACGAGATCGAATGTCTCGTCAGGCAGGCGTTTGCGCATGTCCTCGTGGCGGAATTCGATGCCCTCGCGAAAGTCGTCGCGCAGACAGAACTCGGCGTCGCGCGCTTCGAAGGCTTGCGTGCGCCAGGCGGCCGGCAAGCCTTTCAGGCTGCCCGCGCTGTAGCAACCGGCGCGTGCGCGCTCAAGCACCGTTGCGTCGACATCGGTGGCAAGGATTTTCAGGTGCATGCCAGGTACGGCAGCGCCCGATACGAAGTGCCAGGCGAGTGCGATCGAGTAGGGCTCCTCGCCACTCGCGCAACCTATGCTCCAGGCCGCAAGCGTCGCGGCCTCCCGTCGCTGGGCCGAGCGGGCGAGCGCGGGCAACACGTTTTGGGCGAGGCTATCGAATACCGCGCGGTCGCGGTAGAAGCGAGAGATCGTGATGGCACACAGGCCATCGAGCACCGGCCATTCCCCGGCGTGTTGTGCGAGGTAGTCGCGGTAGGACGCGATGTCGGCCAATCCCAGCTGCCGGCAGCGGCGGGCAACCCGCTTGCAGACCTGCGCATGCACCTTGCGATAGCCCGACCAGCGCAGACCAAGACGCGGCAGCGCCCATTGCAGGAACGCGACGCACTCGGCATCCTTTTTTCCCATGGGTTCCGCGGCTCAGGCGGCGGTTCCGCCGGTCGATTGCATCCGTTCCAGGGTGATTTCGCGCATGCGAAACTTCTGCAGCTTGCCAGTGACGGTCATCGGGAACTCCTCGACAAACCAGATGTGCGCGGGAATCTTGAAGTGCGCAATCTTCTCCTTGCAGAAGTCCGTGATCTCGTCCTCGGTCGCGGACTGGCCGGCATGCAATTGCACCCAGGCCATCACCACTTCGCCGTAGAACTTGTCCGGGATGCCGAACACCGCGACCTGCGCAATCTTCGGGTGCGTGAACAGGAACTCTTCGATCTCGGCCGGATAGATGTTCTCGCCACCGCGGATGATCATCTCCTTGAGGCGGCCGGTGATGCGCACATACCCGTCGGCATCCATGGTGCCGAGGTCGCCGGAGTGTAGCCAGCCCTGCGCATCGATGGCCTTGCGCGTTGCCTCGGTATCGCCGTAATAGCCACGCATCAGGTGGTACCCGCGAAAGCAGATCTCGCCGACCGTGCCGAGTGGTACCGTGGCGCCGCTCTTCATGTCGACAATCTTCACTTCCTGATGCGGCAGGTTGGTGCCGACGGTTTCGGTGCGCCGCTCGAACGAATCCTCAGGCGCGGTAAGGTGCGTGATGGGGGAAGCCTCGGTCTCGCCATAGCCAATCAGGATCTCCGGCACGTGCATGGTTTCGATCACACGCGTCATGAGCGCGGGCGGGCACGGCGCCCCGGCCATGATCCCGGTGCGCAGCGAGCCGAGATCGAAGCTCGCGAACGACGGCTCCTCGAGTGCTGCAATAAACATGGTTGGCACGCCATGGATTGCCGTGCAGCGCTCTTTCTGGATGGCGGCCAGTACCGCATTCGCTTCGAAGTGCTCGCTGGGAATCACCAGGCAGGCACCAGCCGAGAGGCATAGCAGATTGGCCAGCACCATGCCGAAGCAGTGGTAGAACGGCACCGGCACGCACAGTCGATCGGTCTCGGTGAAGTGCATGGCGTGCGCCGCAAACCAGGCGTTGTTCAGGATGTTGTGATGGGTAAGCACGACCGCCTTGGGAAAGCCGGTGGTGCCGGAGGTGTACTGGATGTTGATCGCATCGTCCCGGTCGAGCGATGCGGTGATCGAATCCAGCCTGTTGTCGTCAATGCCGTTGCCGGCGGCAAGCACTTCGCTCCATAGCAGAAACCCCGGATGCGGTCGCGCAGTTTGGGCCGGATGGCGTGGATCGAATAGCACCACGCGTCGCAGTGCGGGGAAGCGATGCAGCTTCAGTTCGGCAGCCGGTTGTTCGGTGAGCTCCGGCATGAGCTCGGTGAGCATCGCCACGTAGTCGCTGTTCCGGAACGAGGGAATAAGGAACAGCGCCTGCACCTCGGATTTCTCAAGCGCGTAGGCGAGCTCGCGCGCGCGGTAGGCCGGGTTGATGTTGACCAGCACTGCGCCGATCCGCGCCGTTGCCATTTGCAGCAGCAGCCATTCGATGTTGTTGGTCGACCAGATACCGATCCGTTCGCCCTTGATGAAACCGAGCCCCGTGAGACCGCGTGCCAGTGCATCGATGGCCTCTGCAAGTTGTGCGTAGGTAAGCCGGCGTCCCTGCGGAATGCCGACGACCGCCTCGCGGGAAGGCACGCGTGCCACGACGCGCGCGAAATGCTCGGGAATGGTTGCGCCGAGCAGCGGCTGCTCACCGCCCCGGTGGCAATAGCTGTGCGTCCCCTCGGTCATCACCCATTCGCCTCCCCCGATTCATCGCCGGTTGCGCGCAGGGACCTAGGCGCCGCGAATCAGCAAGACTGGTGCCGCCGCACAGCGCACTACGCCCTCGGCGACGCTGCCGAGCAGCAGGTGGCGCACACCACGGCGGCCGTGCGTGCCGATGACGATCAGATCCGCGGGCCATGTCTTCGCTTCGTCCGCGATCATTTCGGGAATGTGTTGAGCGAAGGTCGAGATCTCGAGCAGTTTCGCTTCTGCCTCGATCCCGTGCTTGCGCGCAAGCGTTTGGGCGTTTTCCAGTATCTTCGCGCCCGCCCTGCGTGCAGCCTCGCCCAGTCCTTGCGGCGGCGCGAACTCACGGTACGCGTCGAGCGCCACGGAA
>LJVB01000097.1 GCA_001304215.1 Acidithiobacillales bacterium SM1_46
CGACAGACCTGCGGCCGCTCGTGATAGACCAGACAACGGCCGTCATCCGCCAGGTGCCGGCACCGATTGTTGACCAGCAGGAACCAGCCGTCGTCGTCCTTGTAGACCTGGGTGTTCTGATGCGAAATCTGCCAGAGCAACAGATCGAAGTCCTCCATCGAGCGCGGCGCGTCGATCTGCTGGGTCAGGTAGGTACAGCAGGTCGAACCGCGGCAGAAACTGCACTTGTTCTCGGCGGTGATGGGTACCTGGCCTACCGGCTTGATGGGAATGCTGCCGTCCATACGTGGTGGAATCCTCGGAAATTGCGCGCCGAGTGTACCACAGCCCTCTGTCGCTCCTCGCGTACTCGGCGCCGCCGGAGTGCTCGACTACAATAGGCCCTTCTTCAAGGGGAGCGATCGCGTGCGTCTGTCGGCGAAGGAATTCAAGGCCTGGCCCAACAAGTCCATCACCCTGCTCGGAATGTCGGGCGTGGGCAAGACGCGCCTGGCAATCCGGTTGCGCAAGAAGAACTGGTTTCACTATTCCGGTGATTACCGCATTGGCACGCGCTACCTCGATGAGCCGATTCTCGACCATATCAAGGCCCAGGCCATGCAGGTGCCGTTCCTGCGCGAGCTGCTGCGTAACGACTCGATCTTCATCCGCAACAATCTGACGGTAGACAACCTGCAGCCGGTATCGAGCTTTCTTGGCAAACTCGGCAACCCCGAGCGCGGCGGACTGCCGCTCAAGGAGTTCAAGCGCCGGCAACTGCTGCACCGCGATGCCGAGATCGCCGCGATGCGTGACGTGCCCGAATTCATCGCCAAGGCACATTCCCTGTATGGCTACCCCCATTTCGTCAATGACGCCGGCGGTTCGCTCTGCGAACTCAACGATCCGGCGACTTTGCGCGTCCTCGCCGAGCACACACTGATTCTGTATATCAAGGCGACCGAGCAGGATGAGCAGGAACTGATTCGCCGCGCTGAAGAAGATCCCAAGCCGCTGTACTACCGCGAGACGTTCCTCGACGAGCAGCTATCAATCTATCTGCGCGAGAAAGACCATGACTATGTCGCCGAGATCGATCCTGATGACTTTGTACGATGGATGTTTCCACGGCTTTTCTACTCGCGTATACCGCGCTATCAGGCGATAGCCGACGAATACGGCTACACCATCACGACCGACGATCTGCGCGAGGCGCGCGACGAACCGGGCTTTCTGCGCCTGGTTGAAAAGGCGCTCGCCCACCACGGCTGACCGACGCGGAATCCTGAGATGCCACTCGTTGCCCACAGCAAGCTGCCCACGTTCGAGCGACTGAGAAGCGATGGCGAGCCAGTCGTACCTCGCGAGGTGGCGCTGCACCAGGATATTCGCGAGCTGCACATCGGCCTGCTCAACATGATGCCGGATGCGGCGCTTGCCGCCACGGAGCGGCAGTTCTTCCGCTTGGTGGGCGAAAGCAATGCGATCGCGCAGTTCTACATGCATCCCTTCACTTTGCCGGAGCTGAAGCGCTCTGCCGAAGCGCAACAGTATGTTCAGGAATACTACGAGAGCTTCGAGCAGATCCAGGAGCTGGGGCTTGATGCGCTGATCATCACCGGCGCGAACGTCACGCAACCGGATCTTGCGCTGGAGCCGTTCTGGAAACCCCTGATCCGCGTCATCGATTGGGCATATGAGAACGTCACCTCCACGCTTTGCTCGTGCCTGGCGACGCATGCGGTACTGCAATTTCGATACAACCAGAAGCGCCGACCGCTCGGCTTGAAGCGCTGGGGCGTGTATGCGCACCGCGTTGTCGATCGCCGTCACCCGCTGGTGAGCGACGTCAACACGCGCTTCGACGTGCCCCATTCACGTTTTAACCAGATTGACCGGGCACAATTCGAGGCAGCGCATCTTCCGGTACTTGTCGAAAGCGAGCAGGCCGGGGTGCATCTCGCCACGAGCGAGGATGGCTTCCGGATCGTATTCTTCCAGGGCCATCCGGAATACGACACCGTGAGCCTGTTGAAGGAGTACAAGCGCGAGGTGATGCGGTTCTCACGCGGCGAGCGTCTGGACTATCCGCCGCTGCTCGACAACTACTTCTCCCAGCGAGTGCGCGCAATCCTCGACGAGCATCAGGAGCGCGTGCTGGCAGCGCGTGCGGCGGGTCAGGTGCTGCCGGAATTCCCTGAGTCGCTTGTGACCGCGAGCGTCGACAACACCTGGCACGATACCGCCGAGGCAGTCATCGACAACTGGATCGGCCAGGTCTATCAACTCACGGCGCTGGAGCGTAAACGACCCTTCAAGGAGGGCGTCGATCCAGCTGACCCTCTGGGTCTTGGCCACAAGCGTTAGGCGGGCAGGCAACCGGGGCATCAGGAAATCCGGTGTTCGCGGCAAATTCGAGGACGCTGGCGACCACGCTGTCGTGAGCTCGATCTACGGGATGGCGCATGCTTGCGGCAAGAAGACAATCGCCGAGTTCGTTGAGCGCCACGAGAAGGCCGCACTCCTCCAGGAAAAGGGCGTGGATTTCGGGCTGGGCCACTGAATCGCGGCGCCACTCCTCGAGGCAGCGCCCAATCCTGAAGCGTGTATCCGGGCACGTAGCAGGGCTCCCTTGCTTGCCCCTACCCCAACCAAGGCGTTTGCTACACTCGATACGGGTCTGCGGCCAGTAAACAACCGGCACGGGACCGGCCTAATCAGAGTGGAGCAGTCGCTATGGATAATCGCATTTGTCACAAGAGTCTGTTTGTGCTGCTGCTCACGCTGTGCCTCGGTCATGGCACTGTCGCTACCGCGGCGGAACAAACGCCCGCCAAGACACCCGAATCCGGCGGCGTGTCAAAACCCAAAGAGCCGCCCAAGCCCCTGCCGGATCTTTCCATCGATCTGCTGGAGCTTGTCCCCTTGCCGATCGATCGCCGGCGCACGCGAATTCGGGTTCGTGTCAGCAATGCGGGCGTCGTGACCTCCCCGCCGACCGGCGTGCTGGTTCAGTGCTTTGTGACAATCAAAGAGGCGGTCCACAATTGCCGGGGCTCGAACCCGCCACCACGCTTCTCGGTGCCGCACCTGCGGCCGGGTGAGTCGCGTACCTACGAGGTACCGCTGGGTCGCTTTCTGGAAGGTGGCAAGCAAAGCCTGGACTACGACATCAAGGCGCTGGTTGACACCAGCATGCGCTCGGCAGAACTCGACCGGTACAACAACAGCCGGCAACTTCGCGTTCGGCTGTGATCTGAACGGGCGGTGCTTGGGTCCACTGCCCCAGCAACAGGAAAGGCAGGCGGTCATAGTGCCCGCCCGCCTTTGTCGTTCATGACTGCCGCTGGAACGGTGTCGCCCAGCGGGCTCCGGTAACGCAACGCCCGTGTCAGGCGTCCGGCGCCTTGACCTTCAACTTGCCGTACTTGAACTCGAAATAGCCCTCGGCACCGCCTTCCATGAAATGGTAGCTCTTGATGCCCTGCTGTTCGAGGTAATACTGGAACCACGGAGCCTGTCGTCCGGTCTTGTCGTAAATGAGCAGTGTCTTCTTCTGGCGCTTGGCCTCCTCTACGACAGCGGCAATCTTCTGGCTGTCGTCGAGCTGGGCGCGCTGCTCCTTGAAGGGAAAGAGCGCCATGTCGCGCTGTGCCAGGTCGCGAATGTCGAGCACGATCGCGCCGGCACCCATGCGATTTTCGAAATCGCCGGCCGAAATCACCCGCTTCTTGTAGGCCTCCTTTTCCAGGAAGTCAGCGGGATTCATTGGACTCTTGCCGAGTAGCACGCTGTGTTCGGGAAAGCGCTTCGCCCAGCCGTGCAGACCGGCGTCGTAAGCGTAGACATTGCGGATACCTGCGGCCATGGCCTTCTCGGTCGCCTGGTATGACTTCTTGCAGGTCACGCCGTTGCAGTAGAAGACGATCGGCTTGTTGCCGGCCGCACGCAGCTTCTGCACATCGGCCTCGAAGGTCTTGCTGTGCAGCGGTATATGCTTGGCACCCTTGATGTGCATGGTGTCGTACTCGTACTTGGAGCGCACGTCGATCACGATCAGCTGATCGAGCTGACGCTCGAGATTTTCGATCTCCATGATCTGTACTTCCTTGTACTTGGCACGATGCGGGAACGGCTCGGCGGCGGCGCCAGCCAAAGTCGCTTGACCGGCAATCACCAGCGCAGCGAAAACGGACAACCAATGCTTCATTGCAGACCTCGTAGATTTCGAATAGTGAAATGTTGTGGTTAACCGGCATTCTCGTGCCGCCCATACCATGAGGCTGCGCGCTGCCGCAGGACACCCTTAAGCAAGCCTCGTGCCCGATTTGTGGGCATGGAAGATCATGGGGTTAGGAAGCGTGTCGTGGGATTTTGGCGCGCCGTGTGTCGCGAAACGGTCACAGGCGAGCGCGACACGTCACAAAAGACGGTCTATGGCCGGTCACACCGGTTTGGTTGCTAGACCGACGTCGCGCCCGGGCCAAATGCAGCGACTTCCTCGTCGTGCAGCGGACGGGCCGCCCCGGGGGCGAGGTCCGGATCGAGCACAATGGGGCCGATCGCTTCGCGGTGCAGGGCAAGCACGTGGTTTCCGACCGCTGCGAACATGCGTTTGACCTGATGGTAACGACCCTCGGTCAGGGTGATGCGCCACTCGGCTGGGCTCAGTTGTGCGAGCTCGACCGGCGCGCATGCTTTGGCCTCGTCTTTCAGGCGGATTCCGGCGCGAAGCCGATGCTGGGCCTCGGACGTGAGCGGGGACGCGAGCGTTGCCCGATATCGCTTTGGATGCCGATAGCGTGGAGCGGTAACCCGATGCAACCAGTTACCATCATCCGTGATGAGCACCAGGCCGGTGGCGTCAATATCCAGCCGCCCGGCCACATTCAGGCCAGCCGGATTCGGCGTGTCGAGAAGCTGAAAGACGGTGCGATGCCGCGTGTCGCGGTTGGCACACACGTACCCGGATGGCTTGTTGACCATGAAGTAGCGAGCGCGGGGTGCCTCAAGTACCCGGTGATCGTGCTCGATCCGGGCACTGGGCTCTACATGCGTAGCAGGATCACGCAGCACGTGGCCATCGACACGTACCTCTCCCGCACGGATCGCCCGCGCGGCCATGGAGCGCGTGAGGCCAGTTGCGTGCGCGAGCAGCTTGTCGAGGCGCATGAGACGCGGGGCAATAAGTGACGTGTCCGCGATTGTACGCAGCGCCGGGCGGAAACGAGAAAGCCCGGCGGCTGCCGGGCTTTCTCGTTCATATGCCAGTGTGTGCGATTCAGGCGACTGGTGGTGCTTCGGCGGGCAATCCGGATTGTGCCCAGCCCATCATTCCGCCACGCAGGTTGTAGACATTCGCGAACCCGCGCTGCTGGAGGAAATGGCAGGCCTGCGCGGAACGCGCGCCGCTGCGACAGACCAGTACCAGGTCCTTGCCACGGTCGAGTTGATCGAGATTGAGCGGCAGCGTGTGCAGCGGCAGCGCCGTGGCACCGGGCACGGTGCCAGTTGCGATTTCGCCGAAATGGCGCACGTCGATGACGTGCAGATCATCGGCGCGCTCGCCCAGGCGCCGTGCAAGCTCTGGGGCGTCAATTTCTTTAATGCTCGAAAACATGAAAATCTCCGGTAAATAATGTGTATATTAGTGGTTGCTAATGGACGCGCATTATCTCGGGGCGGGCGCCCGAATTTCAAGTCCGGCCCACAGGAGCGGCACTATTCGCTGATTTCCAGCAGCTCGATTTCGAAAACCAGCGTGGCATTGGGCGGAATAACGCCACCGGCACCGGCGGCGCCATAGCCGAGTTCGGGCGGAACCGTGAGGCGGCGCTTGCCCCCGATTCGCATGCCGACCAGACCTTCATCCCAGCCACGGATCACGTACTGCACACCTAGCGGGAACGCGAACGGTTCGCCGTGCCTGCGGCTGGAATCGAACTCGCGCCCGTCCATCAGCCGACCGGAGTAGTGAACGGTAACGAACTGCCCGGGACCGGTGGCCTCCTTACCGGAGCCGATCTCAAGATCCTCGATAACCAAACCGGATGGCGTGGTAGTTGCGGTCATGGTCAATCGCCCTGCGCAGTCCGTGGTTCGAGATCAAAAAACAATGGGCCTCACTAGGCGCCACTCTTCCACACGAAGTCCAGCCGGCTGCTCCACGCGCGCCGGCGCTGACGCCAGGATTCAATACTCGCGCGCAGATTCACCACGGACGTCACATAGTAGAAGAACTTGAACGCGTTTAGTGGCAGGCGGATCGGCGTCTCGCTGAACACGTCCGCCGCCAGCAGCGACATGATGCCCCGTTTCATGCGGAAGAAATCGCGCGGGTGCATGAACATCTGGCGCATCGCCGGCGTCGTGATGCGGTAGATGAACCACGAAAAGGTCTTGAGGCCGCTGCGAATGGTACGGTCGAATTCCTGCAACATCGCCCGGTTGGCCGCGACGGATACGTCGCCTTTCTTCAGCATTTCGTCGACCATCTCGGCACCGCGCTCAGCACTGTTCATGCCGAGAAACACGCCGCTCGAAAACACCGGATCGATAAACGCAAAGGCGTCGCCGACGATCAGCCAGCCGTCGCCGTACATGCGCTCTGCGGTGTAGGAAAAGTTGCCGGTCGCAAGCGCGGGCGCCATCAACTTCGCGTTCTTCATGCGCTCGGCGAGCAGTGGGTTGAGTCGCAGCGTGTCCCACAGGAAGTCATCCACCGGCTTCTTGCGGCTCATCATATAGTACGGCCAGCACACGGCACCGATGCTGGTTGCTCCGTCGGCAAGCGGTATCAGCCAGTACCAGCCATGCTCGAACCAGTAAACGCTGATGTTGCCGGCATCATCGCCGGGGCGGCGCTCGACACCGGAGAAATGACCGAAGATCGCCGAACTGTTGTGCTCCGGATTGCGGTGCTTCATTCCGAATTGGTTGGCGAGATAGGTTTCACGCCCCGAGGCGTCCACCAGGTAGCGCGCTTCCCAGCGATGCGTTGCGCCGGACTCGTCTTCGGCGGTGACCAGCGTGTTTCCGCCATCGCGAAACTCGACGTTGCGGACACGGAAGCCCTCGCGCACGTCAGTGCCTTTGCCCGCGCTGTTGCGCAGCAGCAGTTCGTCGAACTCCGAGCGTCGGACCTGGTAGGCCACGGGCTCCGACGCATCGATGGCCCCGCTGAAGTAATAGACTGCTGGCTCGCAGCCCGGATAGTTGAACTCGGCTCCTGGCTTGAGCATGCCGATGGAGACAACCTTGTCGCGCACCCCGAGACGCTCGAAGATCGGCATGTGAACCGGCGGGGCCGCCGCCAATAACAAGAACGTCACACTTATTCGTGTCCTGCACGGGGATTTTTCCTGCCTGAGTCATGGGGAGAAACCTGCCAAATTGAAGCGGCCTCATTATAGAAACGGCCTGCTGGAGCGCAACGGTGTACAAGGCATGGACGGGCGGAAATGAGGTGTTCCCGGCGTTATCGCATCGCACCGATAAACCTGAGTAGAATGTATGGATATTCGGGCATGATCGTTGCAAAGCATACGGCGGAACGGCTGCACACGAGGGACGTGCCCAGGTTTGCCAACGGAGGTCCGCAAACCCCAGAATGCCGAAATTTCGCCCACCGACCACGGACAGTCGATTGGCGGGCCGAGGATTGAGGCTACGATGAAAGTCAAAGTGGATGTGCGCGAACTCCAGGCGGGCATGTATGTGGCGGAACTCGATCGCCCGTGGCTGGAAACCCCCTTCCTGTTCCAGGGCTTCGAGCTGCGCAACGAAGACGAGCGCAAGATGCTCGAGCGCCATTGCCGCTACGTCTATGTCGACGTGCACAAGAGTCCCACGTTCACACCAAAGTATTTCGACGGCGCGCGCATGTCCTTCAGCCAGAGGCTCGCGCGCGAGGACGACGAGATCAGGCGCAAGATCCGCGAGATCGTCCACGACAAACCACAGGTCCTGGCCCCGCACCGTAAGCCTTACATCGACGAGGCGCCGTTCGAACAGGAGATCGTCGAGGCCAAGGTCGTCGAGAAGGAAACCCGCGACGCGATGGACGAGGCGCTGGAGAACGTCCAGAAGGGCAAGCGCTTCGACTTGCCGCTCGCACAACGTGCTGTCGGCAAGATGGTCGAGAGTGTGATCCGCAATCCGGATGCGCTCATCTGTCTGAGCCAGCTGAAGGATGTCAACAAATACACTGCCCTGCATTCCATCCGGACCTCCATCATCGCGCTCGCCTTCGGGCGCCATATGGCCCTGAGCCGCGATGAGCTAAACATTCTTGGGCTCGGCGTACTAATGCACGACGTCGGTATGGCCCGGGTGCCGAAGGCAATCCTCGACAAGCCTTCCGGACTCTCGAGCGACGAATTTGCGATCATGGCCAAACACATCAAGTGGGGGCTGGAGATCCTTGAGACATCTGGCGGGGTTCCGGCCGGCGCGCAGGATGTCGTCCGCCAGCACCACGAACGTGGCGAGGGCCACGGCTATCCGAATCACCTCAAGGCTCCCGCAATCGCTCCCGCCGGCCTGATCGGCGCGATCGTGGACGTCTACGACGCGGTAACGAGCGACCGCCACTACGGCGTGGCGATGTCTGCCGAGGATGCGTTGAAGCGCATGTATGAGTGGCGCCACAAGGACTTCAGCGCGCCGATCGTCGAGGATTTCATTCGCTGCATGGGAATCTTCCCGATCGGCAGCCTGGTTGAGTTGAGCAACGGCAGCGTCGGCGTGGTGATCACGATCAATCGCGCGCGACGCCTGAAACCGAAAGTGGCGCTGGTGCTGACCGCCACCAAGACACCCTACAGTCAGCGAATCGTGACGGATCTCCTCGAGGCAAAGGATGCGTACGGCAACGAGCTAAAGATCACACGCGTGCTCCCATCGGGCAGTTACGACATCAATCCGATGGACCATCTCGTACAGTTCTAGCGCTGTGGGTACCGGCGCCGAATCACAATTACTTCGAATCGCCCGCGCGGGCCGATGAATGAAGAGGCGATCCAGCCTGTCAGGCTGACAACGACCGAAGCAAACAGCGCCGACCAGAACCCGGCCACCGAAAATCCGGCAAACAACCACGCGACGAGTCCCACCATCGCGGCGTTGATGACCAGGAGAAATAGCCCGAGCGTCACGATGGTGAGCGGCAGCGTTAGGATGACCACGACGGGTCGCACCGCGGCGTTGACGATTCCGAGCACCAACGCGGCAAGGAGCAGCGTGCCGATGTCGCGCACTTCGACACCCGGCACAGCAATGGAGGCGAGCCACAGTCCCGCCGCCACGATTAACACACGAATAATGAATCCGGACATGTCTGGCGACGGGCCGGGCAAACGCGGGACGTATGGCTACGAAGCGCTACACCGGGTAACAGATGCGGGCGCGAGCAATGCGGCCTAGCGGGCCGTGCGCCGCGGTGCGAACACGGAGTAGCCGCGCTTGGCGCGCTCGTTCAAAACCTGTGCAAAATTCTCGGCATGCTGGCGAACCTGATCGCGTGAACCACAGCGGCAACCGGTAATGCGCTGGCGTTTTGCCCCACCCTCAATGACATACTCGTACCACGTGCCGTGGCCGATACCCTCGGGTGTTTCGGTGCGATTGACGGCGGTGACACTGAAGTTGCTGGCTGTCATCATCATTACATCTCCTTAGTCTGAGCTCTCTGAACGTCGATGCGCCCGACCTTGCCACACGTCAAACCTGACGGGCGTGGCGGCGCCGAGGATTGCTCGGCAAACAGTCACGGTTCTTCCCCGATACCACCGGCGCGCACGAGCCTCGCCCGGCGCAATGCATACCAGCCAACACCCGTGCTCAAAATTCAACAAGTTCCCCAATACAGAGGGGGCGGGCGCGGCAGTCGAAGAACAGCTTGTCAGACGGACACATTACAAATCGCCCCCGGTGCGTGCACCGAAGGCCGGTGAGGCGACCTGGCGGCCGCCTCCGCCGTCTTGCGACGGAACTGGACGCATCTTAACACATTTTGGCGGACAGGTCTTGAGGCTATTTTTCTAGGGCATTTCGGTTGAGGCGTATCGCGGTGAAACGATCAGGAACGAGTATGCGACGTTCACATGCGTGTATCGCATGTGGCCAGACCTCCACCAGCACAACCGGTCCTGACGGCGATGCGAGCCGCGCCGAAACGACAATGAGCAGTGCCCCGGATTCGCGCAGCACGCTTAGTGGTACCGAAAGATTGCCGAGCGCATCCGTTGCCAGCGCGTAGCGCCCAATTTCCCGGTGGCCAGTCACGCTGCGCAGCGCACCCTGTGTTGCCAGGTACTCGAGGCGCGCTTCCGCAATCACATCCACGCGCTCAGGCGCCACGCCCTCCTGCTCACGCAACTTCACTCGCACACTGTCTCCATCCCTCGCGACAACGGCGACGCCGCCACTACCCTCGCGCCACACGCCTTTGCCGTAGACTCTATTGAGATACTGGGCGCGCGTTTCGCCACGAAGCCCCAGCGGACCGGCGACGGTCTCGACTGGAACGTAGAGGGTGTGGCGCTCCGGACAGCCCGACGGCTGAGCCAGGACTGTCCGCGGCAGGCACCCGACCCAGAGAGCCGACACCACCACCAGGACCTGGCGGAGCGGGACGTTAACTGCAAGTCGCTTGGTCATCTTGTGCGATCGCGGCGGCGTCAGGGGGGCGCGTGACACGCAAACTGATTGATTTGACTGTCGTTAACAGAGACCTCGATCATAAAGTCGGCTTATTAACCTGCAAGAGGTCGGCGATCGATTGGCAGGCAGGCGCGACAGGAGGCATGATGGCTGTGCGTGAGACAGGAGACCGACATGGAGGCCCATACCAAGAGCCAGAATCGCAGTTGCTCGCGCTCACCGCTCGATCTCCGGGTTGTTGTGCTGCACAGCGACAAGGTGGAGCGATTCGGCACGGTCCGCGATATCAGCTTCGGCGGAGCCTATCTGGAAACGGATGCACAAAACTTCCGGCCGGATGACGTGGTCACGTTATGCTTCGAGTTGGAAGACCATGACACCCCGCGCGCCTATGCGCTCACCGGTACTGTCGCCCGCCTCGCGCGCAGCGGTGCTGGTATCGCGTTCGACGATTACGACGAGGCGAATGTCGCGGCACTGCGCAAGCTCTACCGCCGCCTGCTGATCTAGCACGGGCGAACCAAACGCGACATGAATTCCCGGTAGCTCGCAATCTGCGGGTCGGATTTGTTGTGTCCCACGACACGGGTCAATTGCCATGTCCCCATCGCCGATCCGGTCCTTGCCGAATTCTTCATTTGCAACGCCCTGGTAGCTGAGTTCATCGGCGTAAAGATCTTCGCCGTAGAAGGCACGCTCGGCCTTGGGCCGTACAACTGGGTGCTGTTCGGGCGCCAAGGTTCGCTCAACTTCACGGGCGGGTGCTGTTGTGGCCGATTGTTTTCATCATGACCGATGTGATCAACGAGTACTTCGGATGGCGCGCGACCGAAAACTACCTTGACGCCGCGCGTGCTGCCGAACTGAAGGCGCGCGCCGCCGCGTGAGGCGTGGCATGCGCGGCAAACGGCAGCTAGCGACAGGGACGAATCTCGGCCGCCTCATCTGACGCGGCACGTGGCACCATCTGTGCGATGGTCCGGCAGCTTCCGTCCCAGCAAAGCTCATAGTCGGCCACGTAAGTGGAGCGTGCGAGCAGCAGCGCCGGCAGGGGTGTGCGCTGTGGCACATAGTGCCAGACACCATTGCGAAGCACCGCGCCTTCCGGAATCTCCATTCCTGCTCCGCTGCCGCGAATCCGCGCCGCCACCGGTGCAAGGCCCTGCGGACGCAGTACGTAGTCTTCCTCCCAGCGCAGCTTCTCGATCGAGTGCGTCCACGCCAGCGTAAAGCGCTCGGCCGGAATCGTTGTCACGGCCGCGCCCACGACGAGCATGATGCAGGCAACCGTCACGCTGGTTTCGCGCGTGCGCTCCGCCACTGCCAGAAGAGAAACGCGACGGCCAGCGCAAATCCCACTTCATCAGTGACTGGCAACGCCGCAACGAGCGAGCCGGCTGCGGCCGCCGCGAGAATGCGCTGCGGCCAGTTGAGCGGGGCGTTCACATAACCGACCGCTGCGGCACCCCACAAACCGATGGCGATCAGGGCCTTGGTCGAGATGTAGAGGATCGCGAGCCAATTCGTGCTCTGCAGCGCAAGTGCGGGATCGTAGACCATCAAATACGGAATGATGAAGCCGGCGAGCGCCACCCGCACGCACGTCATCGCAATGCGCATGGCTGGCGCCTTGGCGATCGCGGCGGCAGCGAACGCGGCGAGTGCGACCGGCGGGGTTAGATCGGCCATGATGCCGAAATAGAATACGAACAGATGCGAAACCAACAGCGGCACACCCATCTGGAGGAGTGCCGGCGCGGCCACAGAACTGGTGATGATGTAATTCGGAATGGTCGGCACGCCCATGCCGAGAATCAGGCTCGCGAACATAGTCAGTACCAGCCCAAGAAACAGGCTGCCCCCGGCGAGGTCGACGATGCCGGTGGCAAGGCTGCTGGCGAGTCCGGTAAGCGTAAGCACCGCAACAATGACGCCGACAATGGCACAAGCCACCCCGACACTCACTGAACCAAGCGCCCCCTCGATCAATCCCCACATCATGGTGTGCAGCGTGCTGCGCCCGCCGCGCGCGATGAGGTTCGCCAGCACCAGCGCGACGATCAGCGCGATCACCGGGATGATTCCGAATTGAAAAAGACCCGCCGCGGCAACACCAAGCCCCACCCAGAAGATTATGCGCAACGGCAGGATGCCAAAGCGCTCGGCGAGCGGCCGCCCGAGCAACAGGAATGCCGTCACCGCGAGACCCAGCAGGCCTGCGAACATCGGCGTGTAGCCGGTGAGCAGGAGGTAGATAAGCACAATGAGTGGAATCATCAGCGGCCATTGCCCGCGCAGCGCGGCACGTACGCTTGGGCATTCCTCCCGTGATAGCCCGTAGAGCCCCAACCGCCCCGCTTCGAGATGCACCATCCAGAAGACACTAATGAAATAGAGCGCAGCCGGTATGGCGGCCGCCTTGGCTACCTCCAGGTAAGGAACATCGATGGTTTCGGCCATGATGAAAGCTACCGCCCCCATCACCGGCGGCATGATCTGTCCGCCCATGCTGGAAGTGGCCTCGACCGCACCCGCGAACTCGGGTTTGTAACCGAAACGCTTCATGAGCCCTATGGTGAACTGCCCGCCCATCACCACGTTCGCCACCCCCGAGCCATTGATGGTGCCAAGCATCGCAGACGAGATCACCGATACCTTGCCGGGACCACCGCGGTGGTGTCCAACCAACCCGAGCGAAACATCGTTGAAAAGCTGAATCATCCCGGCCTGCTCGAGCAAACTGCCAAAGATAATGAACAGGAAGATGTAAGTGGCCGACACCAGTATCGCCGTGCCGTAGATGCCCTCGGTGCCGAGGTAGAGCTGATTGATGATCTGGTCGAAACCGTAGCCGCGATGCGCCAGATCACCCGGCAGGTACTGGCCAAACATCCCGTAAAGCAGAAACACCCCACAAATCAGCGGCAGTCCCCAGCCCATGACCCGCCGCGCCGCCTCGAATACCAGAATTACCGCGACCGAACCGACAATCAGATCGGCCGTGTTGGGCTCGCCCGAGCGCAGGATGATGTCGGCCTCGAACACCCAATGGTAAAAGCCAAGTGCGAACGCCACCGCGCCTAGCAACCAGTTGTTCCAGGGCACCCGGTCGCGCGGTGCGTGCTTGCGCGCCGGGTACACGGCGAATGCGAGCAGCAGCAGGAATGCCACGTGCATCGATCGCAGCACGAGGCTCGAAAGCGGACTGAGTGCGGCGTTGTAAAGCTGGAAAATCGCGAACGCCAGTGCAATGCCGAAAATCGCCCAGCCGTGCCGACCGGGCGGGCGGCGCTGGTGGGCATATTCGCCCACCACCTCATCGGTGGTGGGCGGCGCTTCGGATGTATTCGTCATGGCTCCCGGCCCCGCGCCGTCGCGGCGCGAGGTGCGGACCAATTGCGTCTACTTGATCAGGCCCTTTTCGCGATAGTACTTCTCCGCGCCGGGATGCAAGGGAATCGGCATCGATCCGTTTGCATTCTCCAGTTTCACCGCCTTGCCCGCAGCGTGGGCGGCAACCAGCTGGTCGAGGTTCTCGAACATCGATTTCGTCATCAAATAAACCGTGTCGTTGCTGACGCCTGAGTGCGTCACGAGGAAGTTCCTGATCGCGGCCGTCGGCGTCTCACCGCTCTGTCCCTTATAGGTGTTGGCCGGAATCTTGCCGACCTGGTAAGCCTTGTCACCCACTTTGGCGATGACATCCGCCGTCACCGGCACGAATACCACGTCTACGCTGTTGGCGAGATCACGCAGCGCCGGGCTGCCGAGACCGGCCGACTGTAGTGTCACGTCGATCTGACGGTTGCGTAGCAGCTCCACCGACTGGCCGTAGGGCAGGTACTCGACCTTGGAGAAATCGCCGTAGCTCAGGCCGGCCGCCTTGAGGATCGCACGCGCGTTCAGCTCAGTACCGGACTTGGGCGCGCCGACCGAGATGCGCTTGCCCTTGAGGTCGGCGAGCGTCTTGATGCCGGAGTCGGCATGCGCCACGATCTGGACGTAATTGGTATGCATGGCGCTAATGCCGCGCAGCTTCTTCAGCGGCTGCTTGAACCCGGCATCGGCATTGCCCGCCCAGGCGGCGGACAACGAATCGCCGAGCGTGAGCGCAACTTCACCGCGCCCTGCCTGCAACAGATTCAGGTTCTCCACCGACGCCTTGGTCGCCTGTACCGAAACCTTGGCCTCAGGGATTGCCTTTCCGTAAATGTTGGAAAGGCCAACCCCGATCGGATAGTAGATGCCGGTTGTGCCACCGGTCAGGATATTGATGAACTGGGCAGCAGCGGCTGGCAAGCAAACGCCAAGCGCTGCCACCACCGTCACCACGACCTTCAAGGATCTGCGCTGCATATGTTCCTCCTAAATTGGCGGTTGCTGTTATTTCAGACCCGTAAGGTCTGCTGAAGGCATGGTAGCGGAGCAACCGGGCCACGCAAAGGCTCTCATGCCCTTGGCCCCGTGCTAGAGTCTTCGCACCATGGACCTCGGTATTCACGGCAGGAAAGCGATCGTTTGCGCGGCCAGCAAGGGCCTCGGCTATGGCTGCGCCGTGGCGCTCGCCCGCGAAGGTGTGGACCTAACCCTCAATGCCCGAACACCCGGTCCGCTCGAGGCGGCCGCGGCCGAAATACGCGCTCAGACCGGGGTTAAGGTCACAACCATCAGCGGCGACATCACTACTCCGGCGGTTCGCGCGGCGCTGCTCGCCTCCTGCCCCGACCCGGACATTCTCGTCACCAACGCGGCCGGTCCGCCGCCCGGCGATTTCCGCCGCTGGCAGCGCGACGACTGGCTACGCGCGCTGGACGCCAACATGCTGACGCCAATTGAGCTCATCAAGGCCACCGTGGACGGCATGCTCGCCCGGCACTTCGGACGAATTCTCAACATCACATCGAGTGCGGTGAAGGCGCCAATCGAGGCGCTCGGGTTATCGAACGGTGCGCGCACCGGGCTTACCGGATTCGTCGCCGGACTCGCCCGCCAGACCGTGCGCCACAACGTCACCATCAATAACCTGTTGCCCGGCCCGTTCGACACCGACCGCCAGCGCGCGCTGCTGTCAGCGGCCGCACAAGCCGGCAACAAGACGGTGGAAGAGATTCGCGCGGCGCGCGCCGCCGCCAACCCGGCCGGGCGCTTTGGTGATCCGCTCGAGTTCGGCGCCCTGTGCGCTTTCCTCGCCAGCCAGCACGCCGGCTACATCACCGGCCAGAACTTTCTCATTGACGGCGGCGCCTACCCCGGAACGTTCTGAGTGGAGCAAGCAGTTCGTTGCGAGATGAACTCCTAGCCGCCGCGCCTAACCACGCCATTGAAAGTCTTGCCAGGGTACGCCGGCATCTTGGCAAGCGTGTCGAATCCCGGGATGGTTTCCATGTGCTTCACCATCCGCGCGCGCATGGCCTTGTCTGGCAGCGGCCCTTTCAACGCACCAATGTTCTCTGACTGGTGGTCGGGGTTAGTCGTGGCCGGAATGGCACAGGTAATCGCCGGGTGCGAGATGA
>LJVB01000098.1 GCA_001304215.1 Acidithiobacillales bacterium SM1_46
TGCTGAGCGCCGGCGCACCGGGTGTTACGGTCTCTTTCGCCTCGCCGGGCTTGATCGGCACCGGCGCGCCCTTGTAGCGCATCTCGGTCTCGGGCGTTCCGGGATGGCCGGAAGGTTTTTCCTCGGCTGATATGGCCACCGTTGGCAACGCCACCATGGCAGCAACGGCAGCAGCAAGAAGTTTGGGGTGGTGCATGGACTCCTCCCGGTTGGATGTGGGTTTGCGGGGAAATTCGTGCCGACCATTGTTCGAAACGACGCCACGCTTGGCCTTGATATGGATCAAGAACGCTTGACGCTGCTCAAAAGTGCCGCAGTACAGACGTCGGTCTTTTTCCCGGGGCTCAGGCCGATCCCCGATCCGGCGGATCGCGCCGCTTGGGTGGCGGCACGGCCACCTGCTCGATTCCCGCCCGGCCCATGGTCTCCTCCATGCCGGCCACCAGCTCGCGGGCGCGACCGGCGCGCTCGCGCCGTTTGCGCCGCTCCACCTCCGGCGGGCACTTGCGGTCATTCCAGTAGGTCACCTGGCAGTCGAGGCAGTAGTGGCATTCATTCGGGTTGATCTCTCCGTTCTTGCGGATCGCCTGTACCTCGCACTCCTGCGCGCACACCTGGCAGGGCCGGCCGCACTCACGGTGGCGCCGCAGCCAGTCGAAGATGCGAAACTTGGCCGGAATCGTGAGTGCGGCGCCAAGCGGGCACATGTACTTGCAGTAGAACTTGCGGTTGAAGGCCGACACTGCCACGAGTCCGCCGGCGTACAGCAAGTAACCCCACTCGCGCAGGAAGTGCATGTTGATCGCCGTCTTGAACGGCTCGACCTCGGCGAGATACTCCGCCTGACTCATGGATTGCAGCGAAACCCCGAACAGCGCGAGTAGGATCAGATATTTCAGGGCCCACAGCCGCTCGTGCACCATCTGCGAGAACTCGTGGGTCGGCAGCTTGAACCACTGCCCGACCTGATACACCAGCTCCTGCAGGGCACCGAACGGGCACAGCCAGCCACAGTAAACGCCTCGCCCCCACAGCAGCAGTGCTACCGCCACGAACGACCACAGCAGAAACAGCATCGGATCGATCAGGAACGTGTCCCACTGGAACTGGTGCATGGCCGAGTGCACGAAGGTGAGCACGTTCACCACCGACAGCTGCCCGAGCGCATACCAGCCAATGAACACCACGGTGTAGACCATGAATCCGTTGCGCACATAGCGCAGGAAAGTCGGGTGTTTCGCAAGATAGTCCTGAAAAATGAGGATAAGGCTCAGCACGCCCAACCCCGCCATGAGCAGCGCAATCTTGAGCTTGCGCTCCGACCACACCAATACCCAGAGCGGTTCGTCGGCGAGGGTAACGGGTAACGACTCGGGTTCCGCCTTGCCCGCGCCTGGTGCGGGTGTCTTGGCTGCAGGCGCAGACGGCTTGACCAGCTGCGGGGTCGCTGTCTTGGCGGGCATGCCCAGCCCGCGCGACTCGGCAACGCGCCGCGCGGAGCCGGTGATGGTCGCGTTCTCCACCATCATGGTGATGGTCGCGCCGCTGATGGCGTCAATGGTGACGTGCCCTTCACGGACTCCGCCCACACTGATCTTGTCAAACGCGTTCTTGCCGGTGTATTGATCGACGAAACGCTTGAGATCCGCCTCCGACACGCCCGCCTGCAGGATGGGCTCCTCGTGTTCGACGATTGCCGCGCCGACGATTCGTCCGGCCATGTCGAGACCGATCAGATTGTTGATCGGTCGTCCCGAGTAGGCCGGGATGCGCACCATGTCCTTGGTGAGGAAGACGTAACCGATCAGCCTGTTGCCGGCGTAGACGGGCGCCGCGCGTGGATCACCAGAAAAGCTCCCGAAACGATCGGCACTGGGAAAGAACTCTCGTACCTGCGGGTAGCGTTCAGCGAGGTCGCTTGCCGCGGCATGGCCCGCCGCGCACAGCAGCAGGCCGGCGAGCGCGAGGCGGCGCCAGAAACCGGGCCGGCGTATCGCTGCCGTCCACGCGCGAGACGGGGCTGATCTCATGGCAAACTGGGCATGCTGGGGTTCCCTAGCAAGCCAGACACGAGCCGCAGCGGCCTTGACCTGAATCAAAGTCGATAGCACGCGGGACAAATGCCCGGCGTGGGTTAGGATTGCCGGATGCGAGGAGGACACCTGCCGTGGAGATGATCGCTTTCACTGTTGTCGGAATCCTGGCCTACTTGGCTGCCGATCGCCTGCTCGAGTGGTTTGAGGTGCGACGGGGAAGCCGCTTCGAGCACCGTACGCTTATTTTCTTCGTGCTGCTGCTTGTGCTTGCGCTCGGCGCCTTTCAGCTTATCAATCTTCTTGTCGCCCCGTCGACGCCCTAGCCACCTGGTCAGTGCGGCAGGTGCTTGTGCAGCCGTGCGTCGTGCGTCTTGAAATGATTGCCGAACCACTCGACCAGCCGCTCGGCGAGGTGTGCGTCGTCGTAGCGCTGCTCGCGCTCGTAGTCATCCATCATGTTGCGCAAATCGTCGAGTAAATGCTCGTGATCGGTCTTGTGCGCGGCAAACTGGTCATAGTGGCGCTCGCGCATGATCCGCTCCTCGAGCGCAAAATGGGCGGCGATCCTGGCGTAGATTTCGCCAAGAAATGCTGACACACCATCATCCTCGGCCGCACTGACACCGGCATGCGCCTCATTGATGAGCGCGATCAGCTCCCGGTGTTCGTGGTCAACGGCAGCTACACCCACGCTGAATTCCTCGCGCCAGTCGATCAGTGCCATAGCTTGTGCTCCCCCTAGTGGATGAGAAATCCGCCCTTGTCGGCGCGGAACTCAATGGCAAGATTTTGGCGCGGCGCGAGCTCGATCTGCGCGCGGTGAACGTAGTTCCACTCGCCAATCCACTTCCTGTCCGCTCCTTCGCGTCCTGCGCCCGCGGCATATGTGCGTCCCTGCACATCATCTCGCAGCCGCGCAACCAATTCGTGCCGACCCGCGGTTGTCATAAACGCCTGATAGGCCACGGACACGCCGTCGCGTGCGTGCCCGGTGGGTTCGAGCGTCGCGCGGTAGAGCAGTTTGCCGTCCAGTTCCAACTCGACCGTCACCGGCACGCGCTCGCGCGAGCAATCATGCGGGCGACGCTGCCCGGGCGGCAACTTGGCGATTTCCTCGTAGCTCAGCCGCCGACAATCCTCCTTGCGCGCACCGGCATGCGCGAAGGAAAGCTTGATTTGCGCCTGCTCCGGATCGCGATGCGTGTAGGCGGGGTAAAGCGACAGATAGCCTATCCCGACGCCGAAGGCGGTGTAGGCAACGATCTGTCCGGCCCAGGCGAGCGGACTAGGCATGGCCCGCCTCCTCGCGCGCCGCCGGCGTGCCGCCTTCGGCCGGTGCCAGCGCGGCAAGGCGCTCGCGAAACGCGCTGAGCTCGCGCACCGCAACCGCCGTTTGGGCCAGTCCCGACCAGCAGCAATGCAGACGCTCGCGCGGCACGCGTGCGCGCAGAAATGGATCGCGCTCGCCGGCCAGGCGCTGGCGCGTCCACTCGATGCCCTGACGGTGGTGGCAGTCGCCTTCTCGACAACCGGTGAGGAACACGCCATCGGCGTGATCGCCACTCAACACGAAATCGATAAATGACGGCGGCAGTGCTGCAATGCAGCTCAGCTCCACGGTCGCCACGCCTGGCTGCTGCAGCGCGGCGAGCCGCGTGCCATGCGCGCAGCCATACACCAGCACGCGCACGGGACCGCGCAATGCGCTCGTCGCGGCAAGCGTGCGTGCTCGCAGCTCGCGCACCGTGAGCTGCGGCAAGTCTATGCCGGCGACCAGCAACGCGCGCCGACGAAACGGGGTGGCGGTCGGGCAGGCCCCAGCACAGATTCCGCAGGCGACACACATGCCGCTGTCGACCGCGGCCTCCTGCTCGTAGGGCAGGCCGTCGCTGCGCGGGCGCATGGTAATGGCATTAAATGGGCAGTCGGCGGCGCAGCGCGCGCAACCGTTGCAGTTGCCAAGGTCCACGAGCGCGGCCGGTGCCCGCCGGCGCGGCGGCAACCACGGCAACAGCAGCAGGAAGGTGGAAAAGCCCACCGTGAGCACCCACATCACCGGGCGCGGGACATAGTCGAACAGCGGATAGAGATTGAGGTAGTACCAGTCAAGCTGCACCGTAGCTGGCACCACGGCGAGGTCGGCCGGCGCCTGGCTAACCGCCGGGAACACGAGTGACAACACGAGCAACGTCGCGCCGGTGCCAATCGCGAGCCCCTTGGGCGGGTTGATGCGGGCATCGCTCATGCGCAGGATGTGGATCCACATTACCAGCAGCAGGAACAGCGGCACCACAATGTGGGCAAACACCATGAGCGTGAAGAACCGGTCGGACAGGTGCGTCGGGCTGAGAAAATTTCGCGCGATCGGCTCACCGAAGATCGACAGTGCATCGAACCACTCGGTGGTGACGATGGCGACGTACTGCGCGAGCATGTCCCACACCAGCCAGTAGCCGGTCACGCCGGCGATGAACACGAACCAGATCATCGGCACGCCGGTAACCCAGGCGAGCCAGCGCGGCCCGCGCAGGCGGTCCAGCAGGTACTCGCGGATCATGTGCAGCGTCATCACGACCACCAGCGCGTCCGAGGCGTAGCGGTGCAGGCTGCGCATCACGCCGCCGGCCCACCACTGCGCACGCGTGATTTCCTCTAGCGACTGGTAGGCATTGGTGACACCAGTATCGAAAAAGATGAACAGATAGATGCCGGTGACAGCGACGATCCAGTAGAAGAACCATCCGAGTGCCCCGAGCTGGAAGAACGGATTCCACGCGGGACCGAAGCTGCGTGTAAACGCACCCTCGAGGCGCTCCCAGGCGATGCGCAGGCGTTGCTTGAATCCCATGATTGGTGAACCTACCGCGTATCGGTTCGCCGGGAAACCTCTGGCGCCGGCGAGTGACGCCAGGCACGCACGATAAATATCGCGACCGCGCCGAGACTCATCACGCCGACAATCAGCGTGACGAAGAGCGAGTAGTCGAAGCGATAGCGTCCGGAGGCTGGATCGTAGACGGTACAGAACAGGCGTATGCCTTCCGCCCAACCGGATACGTTGCCGGACTTCATGCCGGTACCAAAGACAAGCTCCTTCAGCGGCTCAACCAGCGCTGGTGGTTCGAAAGAATCGCCATACACCTGCCGGTAGACCCGCCCGTTGGAATCGACCACTGTCGTCTGGGCAATGTGATCGAAACCGCGCGGAGACGGGAAGTACTGGAAACCGAGCTCGCGCGTCAGCACTTCGATGGTCGCGGCGTCAGCGCTCAGGAACAACCACTCATCGGCCCCGGCACCGCGCGAGCGCGCATACGCGCGCATTCTCTCCGGGGTATCGTTGGGCGCGTCGAAACCAATACTTACGACTCGAAAGCGCCCCGCTCCGAGGGCGTCACGCGCGATCGGCAGCATGCGCGACAACTGATTGGTGATGGTGGGACAGGTGTCGTGGCAACTCGTGTACACCAGGCTCACAACCAGCGGACGCCCGCGCAGCTCGCTCAACGCAACGGGCTGCCCGGCGGTATTGACGAAATGATGATCGCCGAGCGTGCGGCCAATCGCGGCTTGCGAAAGTTTGAGTGCTTCCTGCTCGTTAGGCGGCGGTGCAGCACTTGCCACGCCAATACCAAGCAGGGCGCCAAGCAGCACCGGCGCCAGGCGATGAGGGTGCGGCATCGGCAAGCTAAATACCAATCGGCGCGAGCAGACTCGCGGCGAGCAGAAGACCAAGCTGGCCGAGCGAAGCATGGAAGTTGCGGATCGCGTGGACGCGATCGGGACTGCGCGTGAGCTGATAGCTCGTCCAGACGAACCACGCGCCGCCGGTGACCGCGCCGGCAAGATACAGCCAGCCTGCACCGTAGGCAAACGGCAGCAGCGACAACAGCACCAGACTCACGGTGTGAGCGAAAATGACGCGCGCGGCGCGCCGCCCACCCACCACCACCGGCAACATTGGCACGCCTGCCGCGGCGTAGTCATCGCGGTAAGCCAGCGCAAGGCTCCAGAAGTGCGGCGGCGTCCACAGGAACAGCACCACCGCGAGCACCAGCGGCGCCGGCGCAATTTGCGGATCGACTGCCGCAGCCCCGGCCAGTACAGCAAAGCTGCCGGCCAACCCGCCAATCACGATATTGAGCCAGGTGCGGCGCTTCAGCCACAGCGTGTACACGACGCCGTAGACGAAGGCGCCAAGGAACGTATAGAGCGCCGCGTGAAGGTTGGTGGTGGCGACGGCAAGCAGCACCGCAACCAGCAGCAGCGTGGCGAGACCGACAAGCCAGCGCGGTCCGGCGCGCAGGCGCCCGGTGACGAACGGGCGCGCGCGCGTGCGGCGCATGCGAACGTCAAGATCGCGCTCGGCGTACTGATTGAAGGCCCCGGCCGCGGCCGAGGCGAGCAGCACCGCGAGTGCGAGCGCGGTGATCTGGCCAACCGACAGTGCTGCGCCCGGTGTAATGGCAATGCCCGCGAGCGCGCACAGCATGATGGCAAAGCCGATGCGCAACTTGAACAGCCCGTAGTACAGCCGGATGGTCTCTCCCATGATGCTGCCTCTCAATGCGGCCGTAAGACACGGCGGGGGGCAACGCCACCCGCCGGTTCCTTACCGCAGCGGCCAGACCTCGGACAGGTACTTCCAGTTCACGAAATAGTACAGCACGAAGGAAATGAAGAAGATCGCGACCAGCACCACCGTGCCCGGAATTGCGGGATGCTGGACGCTGCCGTACTGCGCCACGGCCGGTGCCGCCTTGGGCTTCGCCGCCGGTGCGCCGCCCTCGATCTTGGCGCCGAACAATATCGAACCCACCGTGACCGCGACGAACATGAGCCCACCGAGCGCGGCGAGCACCGCCGATAGTCCGTTCAGGCCCATCATCAGGAACGCTGCCGCCGGGTAGTCGAACGCAAGCGGCGCGTCCGAGAAGGTAATATCCCAGTGACGCCGCGATACGCCGAGTGTGCCTGCGGCCATCATGAACAGCGAGATGCCAATGATCCCCAACCCGAATACGTAGGGCTGGAACTGCGCGACCTTTTTCATCACCAGCTCACGACGGAAGATCAAATTGATGAGTGGATAGGTGATAGCCATGAACGCGAGCGTCGTGCCGCCAACCACCGTGGCGTGGAAATGCCCCGGCGTGTAGAGCGTGTTGTGCATGATGAGGTTGATCTGCTCGGTACCCATCACTACGCCCGAGATACCGCCAAGGAAACCGAAGATCAACAGCGACAGAAACATGCCGGAGAATGCCGGGTTCGACCACGGCGCCTTGCGCAGCCATTCGAATAGCCCTTTGGTGTACCCCTTGGCGCGCTGTGCCGCCTCGATCGATCCCGGCACGGTCATGCCATGCACCATCGAGCCCAGCACCGCGAGATACATTGCGTAAGAAGTGTTGAAAATCTTCCACGTCGACGATACGCCTGGCTCGACCAGCATGTGGTGCGCGGAAGCGAGCTGCAGAAACAGGATGTACATGAGAAAGGCCATGCGCGAGACCTTCTCGGAAAGGGGCTTGGCGCCGAACACCATGGCCGCGATCGCATACCACACAGACACATGCGCCGCGACGTTGATCTGCTGCGAGGAGTGCCCCATCGCCCACCACACGGTCTTGTACATCAGGGGATCGATGTACGAAACGATCCCGACCGACCACAGCAGCGTCGGAATAAGGATGATCGCCCCGGAGGCGATGGTGAATACCGCGATGATGGCGGCTGTCAGCGCCCCGAAGGTCACCAGCGGAATCGACCCCTCGTAGGTCTTTTCGTCCTTGGCGACGACCAGCGTGCCGAAGAACACGAAAGTGCCGATCAGCGCTCCGACCGCGAACAGGATGATGCCGAGGTAGAAATGCGGAGCCGCCTTCATCGGCACATAGGACGTGAACATCACCGACGACTGGCCCTGGAGCACAGCGACGTTGACGATGAGCGCGCCAACGACCATCAGCACGAAGCCGGTCCACGCCCAGCGCGGGGCGGCGATTCGAGAACTGAGAATCACAGCCGAGGCGAAGTACAGCACGGCCATCTCGAAGAAGATAATCCACACGATCAGCACGTCGAGTCCGTGCGCAGTGAGCGCCAGATAGAACCAGTCGGCCGGCAGCAGGCGTGCCGCCCACGGCGAACGCGTTAGTGCTACCAGCAGGCCGAACAGCCCGCCGACCGCTAGGAACACTACCGCTGCCACCGCATTGGCCTTGATCAACCGCTCGGCGGGCAGGTGAACCTTGAGGCCGGTGGTCGGACAGGTACGAAAGTCGCTTGCAGTTGCCATGTCTGGTTCCCCCTCTTACTTGTCGAGCACGTAGATGCGACCGACCATCTGGTGATGCCCGAGGCCGCAGTACTCGTTGCACACGACGCCGTAGGTGCCTGCCTTGTCCGGTTGGACGCTGAGGACCATTTCGTAGCCCGGATGGATCTGCAGGTTGATGTTCACGGGCTGTAGCGAGAAGCCGTGCTGCAAGTCGAGCGAGGACAGATGCAGGCGGTAACTCTGGTTCTTCTCAAACTCGAGAATCGGATACCACTGCCACAGCCGCGCCAGCATGTACACCTCCGAGCCCGGGGGCGGGCGCACCACCGGTATGCCGGCTTCTTCGCGCACTTTGTACTTTTCCACCATCGCCTGAACCTTGGCGGAGAACTGCTCGGGGGTGGTGCGATAGGCCTCGTTCGAGAGGTTCTGTTTCCCGTAACCGTGCCAGTAGATCATCATGAAGAACATCGTGAGGCCCCACAGGAAAGCCACGATGATCCAGATGAGTTCGGTGCGCGCGATCGGCAGGTTCCACCACACGCGTTCGCTGGGAGGATGAATGGCCATGTCGTCTCCTTGCGCTACTTGGCGATGGGGATCTGGACGATTTCCATGACCCCCCAGAGGATGTAAAGCACGGCAGGCACAACGACACCCAGGAACAACAGCAGGAACGGGTTGTCGAGGATGCGCTGCATGGTGGGAATGCGTTCCTCGCGAGAGGACTTCGGTGCGGAACTGCGCGCCCTGACGCCGGCCTGCTCGGCCCGCACCAAGACACCTTGCAGAAGGTTAGTGAGACTTGGGAAAAATGACTTGATGTAGGTCAAGCTTGGGCCGATTGGCCGTTCGCCCGGCAATCCACCCGCCTTAGCGTGCCGGCTTGCATTTGGCTAGAATGCTCGGCCGTTTGCCGCGACGAACTCTGCCTCGCACGAAACATTGGTGTTTAAGGAAATACTGATGGACCCCACACTCAATCGCATATCCCATGCCGACACGCGCCCCATCGCGCTGTGGCTGTTCGTCTGTGCCGTGCTGGTGTTCGCCATGGTGGTCGTCGGCGGCGTCACCCGCCTCACGCACTCCGGACTGTCCATCGTTGAGTGGAAGCCGGTAATCGGTGCCCTGCCGCCACTCAACGAAGCCGAGTGGCTCGCAGAGTTCGAAAAGTACAGGGAGACGCCGGAGTACCAGAAGATCAATCGCGGCATGGACCTCGAGGGCTTCAAGGGCATTTTCTGGCTGGAGTACTATCACCGCCTGCTCGGGCGACTGATCGGGTTCGTGGTGCTGGTACCTTTCCTGTACTTCTGGTGGCGAAAGCGTATCCCGCCCGGCTTCACGCTCAGGTTGATCGGCGTGTTCGCGCTCGGAGGGCTGCAGGGTGCGCTCGGCTGGTTCATGGTTGCCAGCGGTTTGGTGGATACGCCGCGCGTCAGCGCTTACCGGCTCACCGCGCACCTTGGGCTGGCGGCGGTGATCTATGCCTATCTGCTCTGGCTGATGCTCGACTTGCTGCGACCGACACCGGTCGCCGCCGCGCCCGGACTACGGCGCTTTGCGTGGCTGGTGATCGGCGCCGTGTTCGTTACGATCCTCGCCGGTGGTCTGGTGGCTGGCACGCGCGCCGGCTTCGCCTACAACACCTTCCCGTTGATGGGCGAGTCGTTCTTCCCGGTCGGCATGTGGTCGCAGCAACCGTGGTGGGTGAATCTGTTCGAGAACGTCGGCACGGTGCAGTTCAATCA
>LJVB01000014.1 GCA_001304215.1 Acidithiobacillales bacterium SM1_46
CGCGTCTGCGTCGGATCGACAGCGGACTATGCAGTGATCCTTTCGCCCGCGTGGGTCGCCCGCATGGATCGGCTTTGGAACGAGATCACCAAGCGCCACGCCAGGACGCCAAACGTCCACATGCTGCGCGGGATGCAACTCAGTGCGCGAGAGTGGCCGTTCGCCTCGGTCGATAGCACTGACGTAGCCCAGAACCATAACCGCCCGCAGAACACCGCCCGCGCAATGGCCGACCGGTGGGACGCAGCGAACTGCCCGGCCTGTTGGGTCGAGCGCCACCCTCAAACCGACATGTTTGATCAGGAGATCACATGACCCACGACCTAGACGAACTGAAGCGGCGGCAGGACTTCCGCCTACATGCTGTGGCGCATTCTACAGGCGCACGGCGGCACGCTGCCGGATGACGTTGTCGTCGCCTTTGCCAATCTAAGGACTAAACATGTCAACCTTTTCGATTCCAACTTGCCACTATCACGCCACCGCGACCGAACGTCTGGCAGTCAAGATCATTGGCGACCCCATCGCCAGTAAGATCGATATGATCGTGCAAATGCGCGAACACGAACGAGATCCCGCCATGCAGCGCAGCCTATGGTCGCAAGCTCACTTCCAATACAAGAAAGCGGTGGCCGAAGTGCGTAAACGCGCCGATTGTCCCGATATTCTGAAACCCCGACCGGACTTAAAATAATGCCTAGCGAAACACCGAGAACGCCAAGCGAAACGTATCGCAGCCTGCTAACACGCGGAGCCAACCGCCATATGGGCCTGTTGGCGCATGAAGTGGCTTGGTATGCTCCAGACGCCAAATGGCCGCGTAGGGCGCTTAAAACGGCCTTTGCGTGCCTGTTGTTGGCACTGGCTACCGGCATTGGCCTGAGCCGATGAGCCGAATTCACCATTTTGCCTATGTAGACCCGACTGTGGTCATGGGTAACGATTGCGTGATCTGGCAATTTGCCAGCTTGACCCGAGGAACGCGCTTGGGCAACGCTTGCAGCGTTGCGCCCGGCGCGCATTTGGACGGGCCAAAGTTTGGCGACCGCTGCATCATTGGTCACAACGTTGCGATGGGACCGGGGTTTGAGATCGGCAATGACTGTTTCATTGGTCCTGGCGTTGTGCTGGCTAACGACGCATTTCCGGCGGCGCACAAGGAAAACTGGGACATCAAGGAATTCCAACGCGGACTTATCGCAATCAGGCTAGGAGATCGCGTCACGATTGGCGCCAATGCCGTTGTGTTGCCTGGCGTCACGCTGGGCGATGATTCATGCGTCGCCGCTGGCGCTGTTTGCGGAATGAACGTGCCGATTGGGCATTTGTTCGGCCGCGACGGCAAGATTTCGCCAATACCGGATCGGTTGCGGCGCATGAGAATGAAGGCAGTGCCATGATTGCGATTGCTACCCTGCTTTGGCAGCCTAACGAACACAGCCATAGCTTTTCGGCAGTGTACGATGCGCGCTGGGTTGAAAAGCTCTATCGCGGAGTCAAGCGTAACCTGACGCAGCCGTTTGAATTCATTTGCTACACCGACCGCGATTATATGTTCCAAGAGCCGATCAAGCAGCTACGCATTTTTGGCACGCCTAGCTATGCGACTTGCATTCAGCCCTACAGCCTGAATCGCCGCATGATCCTAATGGGACTGGATACCGTCATAACCGGCAACATCGACCACTTAGTAGACGCGACAAAGCTAATCGCCGCTGTAGGCTTGCCCCGAGATCCATACCATCCTAGCCGCGCCTGCAATGGCGTCGCGTTAGTGCCAGCGGGCCGCGCGTTTATCGCCTATGGCCACAACGGCGAAAACGACATGGAATGGATGCGAGCGCAGCAGCACTTCATGCTGGATGATGTATGGCCGGGCCAGATCGTGAGTTACAAAGGCCACGTTAAAGAGCATGGCCTTGGCGATGCTCGAATTGTCTATTTTCACGGCATGGAGAAGCCGCATGAACTGGATGAAGAATGGATAGTCAACAATTGGATTTAGCGCCGATCGCGGCGGTGCCGTTCGCAACGATTTGCCGTTGCGGCGCGCAACTGCCCAAAGGCGCTACAGCACGCTGGAAAACAACCCCACATGCAGCTTACCATTGTACATTTTGCAGGCCGAGAAATGAATCATCCAACCTGGGACACAAAGCACGCGCAAATCTTGACTGAGATGTGGCCGAATTACTCGGCGTCATACATTGCCAATCACCTAAACAAGACGTTTGGCACGCATTACACCCGCAATGCTGTTATTGGCAAAGCTGGGCGCATGAAACTTGAAAAACCTAAGCATGAGCGTATTGGCGTACTGAGGCCCCTAAAACAAACGCGGCGGGATAAGCCTGCTCGCGTTAAAGCCCCCAAGAGGTTCGTCATGGTTAAACCTGATGTACCAGATTACCGGCCACCGCGTATTGTTGTGCCGGAAGAAGCTTGGAATCCGCTGCCTGATACAGTGCCGATTAACATTGTGCAGCTTAACCGCAAGACTTGCCGCTGGCCGGTCGATACAGATGGCGACACTGAGCAAATGTTTTGCGGTGCGCCGTGTTCTTCAACCTATTGCAAAAGCCACGCACGCCTTGGCAAAAGCCCGTATGCTTTGAGCAAGAGCGATTTCTTGCGGAACATGCGGCGCTATCTGTGAAAGACTGGATTCTACCAGTCATCTGCATCATGCTTGCCGCTGGAATGTACCTATTTTGGGTCATTGCAGCGGCTACGCTTTGGGGTTAATGTAAACCCATACGCGCTCGCCTCTCTCTCCAAGGCTCGTGAGCGCGAGCGCCCCCGGCTCACTCGCCCTGGCCGGGGGCGCTACGTTTTTGCCAGTCCCCAAATCCCCGCACGCTCGTTAATCATGCCAGCCCGCGACAGTGCTGTAAGGCCGCGGCGTATGCCTTGACGCACAACCGCCTTATCTTCCTGCACGATCTCTTGAGCCATTATGACAAGCTCATCTGCGGTGGCTACGCCTTCGCTCAGATGCTTCATAATGATTGGGGTGTATTTCGTCCCCTTGAAGCCTTCCAAAGCGTTTTCGGTAATATCGCTGTATTTAGCCACAAGGCTCGACAGTTCGTCGCCGTCTTCATCGCGGCCAAGCACAAAGCGCTCAAGATTGAACAGCGCGTCGGGCGCTTTGTCGCCGTCCTTCTGCTTGCTCACCATCAACCGCGCGGTCATGGCCTGCGGATCTGGGCGAAACACGCCAAGGATGAAATCCAAATTAGCCGTGATGGCGGACGAACCGCGCGGGCGCTCGCTGGCAGCGTGGCCGGTGTGGTGAATGATGATTACGCTGCATCCAAACGGCGCGCGGATTTCGCTGTTAATCAGGCGAATATAATCGCCAATGTCGGAGCTAGAGTTTTCGTCTCCGGTGAACGTCTGCGCCAACGTGTCGATCACGACCAAGCGCGGCTTTTCAGACATGGCTTCGATGTCATTGCGAAGCAGCTTAATTTCATTTTCGTCGCTAAGAAGCACGGGCCGCGTACAGATCGTGATGTTGTCGATCGGCTCTGCTAGGCCGTGTATTTCATGCCAAGCCTGAATGCGCTTGGCGATGCCTGCACCGCCTTCGGCAGCGACGTAATAAACAGGGCCGGTCTTGGTGCGCTTATTGGCCCAATCAGCGCCTGTGGCAATGTGCATAGCCATATCCAGCGCGATGAACGATTTGAACGTACCGGACGCGCCAAAGATCATGCCCATGCTATCGTCAGGCACCAGCCCCTTGACCAGCCACTTGATGTTGCGCGTGGCTTCGAGCAGTTCAGCAAACTTGTATGAAAACTGGCTAGGTTCTGTTTCCCTTGGCGGCGGGGCAAACTTTTCCGCCGTGGACACCATGCGGATAAGATCGTGTCCAAACCGCTGCTCCCAACGGTTAAATTCATGCTCATCTTCCGGCTTTACCGCAAGCATCAGCGAGCGCAGTAGATTCACAACCGCGCCAGGGTGTGTGCCAGCCGCGACCATAGACGCAGACAGCTTTAGCAGGCTGTCGTGATAAGAGCGTTGCGCGGGATCGGGGTTGACTAGGTTTTTGAAGCTTTCAACGTGATCGATCGACGTTGACTTTGGAATATCGCTCTTTGGCTTTGCGGGCGCTCCGCGCACCGTGGCCAAATCAAGGCCAAACATGGCCGCTGCGTCTTCAAGAGAATATTTGTGTGTCAAATCACATTTTAGTGATCTGAGAGAAAATGTGCCGGTGCTGCGTTTCTTGGTATTGCTGCCAACTGGCAGGCGACCATA
Organism: Acidithiobacillales bacterium SM1_46; assembly: GCA_001304215.1. GTDB lineage: Bacteria > Pseudomonadota > Gammaproteobacteria > Acidiferrobacterales > Sulfurifustaceae > SM1-46. The sequence continues at coordinate 4,273 of LJVB01000014.1, forward strand.
GCGCACCAGATTGTTGCCGCTGGCATCGGCCTTAATCATGTTGTGCGCGACCATGTGCTGCAACACACGATCGATAAGATCGCGGTCACGCGTTTCTGCGTCTTCTGGGTCTAGCAGAATGCCGATTTGATAATTGCCGGGTGATGTCTCAAAGATATAAGACGGCTGCCCAAGCAATTGATCGGGATCGGCATCATCTGCAAGTAAGACAGAAAGTCTCACAAACGTATCTTTAGACCGCTTTGGCCTAACATCTGCTTGCATCTCTGCGACGCAGAAAAAGTTATTGTCGCCTGTGCGCTTGTCTATCAAAGACAACTGTGCTGGCGTGCCTTTCCATGCTTGACCAGCCCAAGCGGAGACATCCGCCTCGCCAGGGTCTGAGCGAAAAGACGTAGTCCAGCCGTAAGTATTCTTGAGTTCGCCGTAGACGGCGCTCAAGAACTCGCTGTTTGTCATGGCTTAAGCCTTTGGGCGAGTCACGCCGGATAGAGTATAGATGTCGATCAACATTCCAGTGCGCTTGGCGTGATTCAAAATCACAGGCCAGTATTTCTGTGGAATGCGACCTCCAGTGCCTCGCATTTCTTTAATCATCACCCACCGCGACACGGTGGATTGATTGACGCCACAAAGCCTAGCTGTGGCTCCAGCGCCTCCCAAACGACGTATAACGTCAAACGCGGGCTGGCAACGATTCCGAATTGGTGCGACCATAGATGCTCTCCTTTAGGGTGACGCTAGGACGTAGCGTTTCAAAGCGCAAGTGCCTTTTTGAGAAAAAAGCATATTGCCAACCCTAGCGAACTGCGCTTATGTGCGTTTCATAGGAGAGCCAAAACCATGAACCTTGAACAACTAGCCGAAGCCTGGCTTGACGCCAAAGCCGATGAACGCCGAGCCAACGCCGAACGCCGAGCCATTGAAGATCAGATCCTAAGCCAACTGAACTCAACCAAGGAAGAAGGCCGAAGCACAACCAAGCTGCAATCTGGATTCAAAATCGTAACAACCGGAAAGCTGAGCTACAAAGCCGAAATCGAAGCCATAATCGAAACCACGGAAGGATGGCCATCCCACCTCAAGCCCTACAAGACTAAAGTCGAACTTGACGAAACCAAGCTTAAGGAACTACGCGAAACCCGCCCTGACGTTTGGCGCAAGCTCGCCAGCGTCGTAACCGTTAAGCCCCTTAAAACCCAAGTCACTATTGAGCGCATGGAGAGCGAAGATGGCGTTTGATCTCAAATCAATCCGCAAGAACGATGCAATCGCAGCCCCACGAATTATGCTGTATGGCGTTGAGGGCATCGGCAAGTCCACTTTTGGAGCCGGTTGCCCCAATCCCATTTTCATCCTCACCGAGGATGGCCTTGGCAGCCTCAAGGTCGATCACTTTCCTGTCGCTCAGGCGACGGACGATGTGATGGCCGCGATAGGTACGCTGTACCAAGAGAAGCACGATTTTAAGACGCTGGTGCTGGATAGCCTTGATTGGCTTGAAGCGATCATTCAGCGCGAGATCGAAACTAGGTATGACGCGAAGGATCTTGCCTACGGCAAGGGCGCGCTCATTGCGGCTGAAAAGTGGCGGGAAATCCTAGAGGGATTGGACGCTCTGCGAAACGATCGCAAGATGGCGATCGTACTTTTGGCCCACTGCACCATCAAGCGTTTCGACAGTCCCGAAGTCGAGCCGTTTGATCGCTATCAGCCCAAGCTCCAAGAACGCAGCAATGCGGTCGTGAGGGAATGGGCCGATGCGGTCTTGTTCGCCAATTATCGTACCATCGTGAAGAAGGACGATGTTGGCTTCAACCAAACCAACAACCGAGGGATCAGCAACGGAGAGAGATTGCTCTACACCAATGAACGCCCGGCCTACATGGCCAAGAACCGTTATAGCCTCCCCGACTCCATTGGGATGTCATGGGACGAATTTGAAGCCGCAATCAATTAACCTGGAGAACCAAAATGGCTGAAATCAACTTCAACGTATCGGATTACGACGTTGCTCCGCGTAGCTCGTTTGATCCGCTGCCCAAGGGCGACTACCAAGCGATCGTCACCGATAGCCAGCTTAAGACCACTAAGGCTGGCGATGGCGAATATATCGAATTGACCATGCAGATCGTGGATGGCGAGTACAGCGGTCGTCGGCATTGGGAGCGACTGAATGTCGTGAACAAGAGCGAGAAGACCCAGAACATTGCTCGCAGCCATCTGAACTCGCTTGCGCAAGCCTGTGGCGTTCCGAACCTCAAGGATACATCGGAACTGCATGACATTCCGTTCATGCTGTCTATGGACCTTGACCGCCGCGAAGAGGGCAAAAACAAGGTGATGGGATACGGCAGCCTCAAGGCTGCGCCTAAGCCCGCGCCGCGTCCGACTGCTGCTGTTGGATCCACCAAGAAGGCTTGGGAGCGGTAATGGCAAAGGTGCCTGATCGGGTTGATACCACTGCGGCACAAGTGCTGGATTGGTATGAAAAGCAATCAGAGCCGCATCGCGCGCATTTGGGCGCCAGCCTGATTGGGCATCATTGCGACCGCTATCTGTGGCTAGTCTTCCGCTGGGCCGATACCCCGAAGTTCAGCGGAAGGCTACGCCGCCTGTTCAACACCGGCAAACGCGAGGAAGAACGTGTCTACGACGAACTTCGCGCGATCGGGATTGAACTACACACCGAGGACGAAGGCCAGCAAATCCAATGCCGAGATCAGACCGGCCACTTTGGCGGTTCTGTCGATGGCGTTGGCCGTGGCTTTATAGAAGGCAAAAACACTTGGGCGGTCTTGGAGATCAAGACGTTCAACGACAAAGCGTTTATGGACGTTCGCAACAATGGCGTGAAGGCTCAGAAGCCGCAGCACTACGCACAGATGCAAACCTACATGGGTTTGATGAACCTGGAGCGCGCGCTGTATTTCGCTGTCAACAAAAACACCGACGAGATTTACACCGAGTGGGTGCATTTTGATGAGAAGGAATTTCTGAACATCACGATCCGCTCTAGCATGATCGTGCTGTCGTCTAGGCCCAAGCCTCGCATCAGCGAAGATCCCGCCAACTGGCAATGCAAGATGTGCAACATGCACGCGCTTTGCCATCTGGCCAAAATGCCAGAGTTTAGCTGCCGCACTTGCGTGAACGCTACGCCGGTTGAGGAAGGCCGCTGGGTTTGCGAGCTAAAGAAAAAGCACATCAGCGTTTCCGAGCAGCAACGCGGCTGCGAAGCGCATATGTTCATTCCCGACCTTGTGCCGGAGGCCGAGGCGATTGACGCCAGCGATACGCACATTGAGTACAAGGACAAACACAGCGGCAAGACGTTCAAGAACGGTGCGTTCTACGTCACCAGCAAGAACTTTGAAGCCGATCGCGCCAAGGCATTGGGGCAAAGCGCCAAAGTGCCGTTTAACGACGATATTCCGTTTTAGGGGATAGCTATGACCGGGCGAATGTCACGCAACAAAGGCGCGCGCGGCGAGAACGAACTTGCCGCGATCCTGAGCGACGAACTTGGCACTGTGGTCAAGCGCAAGCTTGGGCAGGCCAGGGACGGCGCAGATGATATTGAGATTGGGAAGTTTCGCATTGAGGTCAAGCGCCGAGAGACGCTAGCCATCATGCAATGGTGCAAGCAGATAGAAGCTTGCACGCCAAAGGATCAGGTGCCGCTAGTGGTGTTTCGCCAAAACGGCCAAGAGTGGCGCGTTGTGCTACGGTTGCGGGACCTGATCCCTATGATCCGTGAAGAACTAGCGGCTACACCATACCATGCCGCAGAGTCGCCGCCAGAATAGCCGTGATGGCCATCTGAGCGGCCTGAGCAGCCGTAGCTTCACCAGTCAGATACCCGGCACCAGCGCCAAGCACAGTGAGCGCGGCGGCAACGTAGGTCTTCTTACCCTTAAGCTTTGCAAACATCGTTTTCTCCTTAAGAAAGGTTGACGAGCTTATAATGGGTGGTGCTGTAGGTTTGCATCAGCCCATCAATCAGATTTTCAATCATCGTGTTTTTCTTGGCGATCTTTTCGCGGTTGCTCGCCAGCCAAGTCAGTTCATTACGAATGACGCCAGCAATGTCCTTCTTTGGCAGCACCTTGATCGGCACTTCACCGATAAGCCCGTACCAGCCCTGATAGGCTTCGATGATGTCATCAATGCTTTCAATCAGATCATCATAGAAACTGCCAAGCGCCTTATGCTCGGAATAAGACTTGGTAGACCAGTGCGCCAAATGCACCGCATTACGCAGCGCAAAAACATGCGAAACAAGTTCTTCGATCACGGATCGATCCCTTCCTTATAAAGCATCTTACCGTTCGACATGAACGCGGTTAAAGCCTGCTTACGATTGCCAGTGGCCTTGTAGCTGACATGTACCCATCCGCTAGTCGGCTGACCCTTCTTATAACACTCAAGGATCAATTGGTCATAGTCGCAGTTCTTGCGGATCCACCGCGCCAAGTCAGCATTGGCGACTTCTGGGATTTCAATATCAGCCGCTTCGCCCTTGCAGTGCTGCGATGTTGCCGCGCCGCCGATCGCCTTGTTCAGAGTAGGCCCACGGTATCCGCTGTTGATGTAGATAGGCCCAAGGCTTTCTCGAATGACTTCCAAAACATCCTCGCAAAGACGCTTTAGGTTTTCGATCTCTACCGGCCCTGGCGTATTGTCTAGCCCAAGACGCTCGCCAGCCTGAGACTTGGTAAATTCCTCAAGGTTAAAGTGCCTAGACAGTCTCATGCTCTAGTGTCCGCGCCGTCATCGCTATAAAGATTGCGTATGCGCCTCATGCTGACAAACGCAATGTCTATTATTGCACCATGCTGCACGGTCATATCAACTATGCCATAGCTCCAGCCGGTCGGATTGTGCGATGCGTAGTGTTCGACTTCCCCTTCCGGCAACGCACACCCAGCCTGCACGACAGTCACGCGATCGGTCGGCCCTAGCTTGGCTGCGTTGTGGACCTCGTAAGAATGAGTGTGTCCGTGGACAAGGCTTTCGCACAGAAGCCCGCCAGCGCGGTGCGTGGCCGTCTTGCCGCCCATAGACTTGCCCAGGCCGTTAAACGGCGCATGGGTAAAGCCACAGCCGCCTATGTAGACAATCTCGCCATATGGCCGTTCTCGCCAGCCAAACTGAAGCATGTCCTGCATATATCGATGCGTATGCGTACCCTCGTTTTCAGGGTGCTGGTTTTCAAACTCAAACAGGCGTTGTTCATGATTGCCGCGCGTGCGGATCATCTTGGGTTTCCAATCGGACAAACGCCCGCGCTCGAACGCCTGAAGCATCTGTAAGTGGTTATCCAGGTCCGCCTTGATCGGCGGTTTCATGCGCCCGCGTAGCGTATCGTTCTTGTCGTGCCGTGAGACGCTGTCCATCGTCACCGCATCGCCAAGATCCACGACATTAGGAATGCGATGATCTGAGCCGTATCGCGCAATCCATGTCGAGACGGCTAGGCGATGCTCTGCGCGAGGATCGTTGTGGCGATCTGGGATAACCAGCACGCGCACAATGTCGTTGTCGTCAAAGAACCTTGGCGGGGGCGGCTCCTGCACGACCTGCGCCTTAGCCACCGGCTGCTGGTATCTATCGCGCTTGTAAAGCGTCCAGTCCGGTTCTAGCCCCTCGCTTTTAGCCCTGAGCAACATCCGCTTGAAGCCGTCGTGCGTTATGCCGGCTCCGTCTTCCTTAACCCAGCGTTCAGCCGCGACAGCAACCGCTGTGCGATTGCCTACGCCGGGGAGAAACTGAGGCAAAAAGCCTTCCGTCAAGCATTGGTTTACAAGCTCGACCGCCGCCACCAATTTGTCTTTTTGTGAACTGCTACTCATAAGGGGTAGCTCCTTGGGTCAGCTATTTGCTAGCTGCCACGCCCCAAGCGATGTAAGCCAAGGCGCTTATCATCGCCGCTGCTGCCCAATACAGCACCTTTTCAATTCTCTGCAAGCGACCGTCAATTTCAGTATACCGCTCAGCGCAGACCGCTTCGTGAATCGACAAACGCTGGTCCACTTTTTTAAAGTCCGACATCCGGCAAGTCTCCTGGATAGGCATTACCATCCATTTTCTTTTGGATATTGAAAATGCGGGTGTTGTCCTCCAAAGCCATTAGTTCGTGTGGTTCGTGGGGACGGAAGTTAATGACTTGGCCGGGACCAGCTTCAATGGACCAATCGTGGCTGTAAGCCTTCAACCTACCTGTCGCCACGATCGTAATGTGAACATCCTGTTCACCGTGAACATGCTTAGGCAAAATATCGCCCGCCAGCGCGAAATCATACATCGCGCCACGCAAATCGCCAAAATTGTCGAATTGCCTAACCGACAACATCTGGTGCGGAACCCGGAGCCGAAACGTCGGGCGCTGGTCCGTATTCTGCATCATAGGCGGCACGTTCTTCCTGAGTCATGTCACGGACGGACCAGCTATCCTCCACAACATTACCGTTCCAAACGTAATTTTCAACCAAAACTTGATATGTGTCCGGTGAAACATTTGGGGCATGGCGCACAAAGCGCGCAAAACCTTCTGGCAGGTTTTCCGTATCAACATCGGGAAACGCTTGCCTAAAGTTTTCGCCCATAATCGGATGCTCAAAAGGCTGCCCGTCGCGGATTTGGATGTACAGTTCCATCAAGTCACCAAGGTTGAGGGAAATTGCCGACTAGCGCCCGGCCACACAATACGAACCGCCCCAACGCCGCCAGCGCCTTTAGATGCAGCAAACAGCGTAGCACCGCCGCCGCCGCCATAAGCGCCGCCAGTGACGCCGCTGCCAGGGCTGCCGCCAGAGCCGCCAAAACCGCCGCTGCTGGATGTAGCAATAACAGCCGTTGTGGTCGCCCCAAATATCCCCACGCCGCCGCCGCCGGTGCCGTCAACGCCATTGCCAGCGCCACCGCCGCCACCGCCGCCATAGCCGCCCGACGCTGCAGCACCAGCGCCGCCATTGTCGGAATACCCACCAGCACCGCCGCCGCCATAACCGTTAGCGGCTGAGTAGCCCGCGCCGCCGTCCCCGCCGCCTGTCGAACTTACGCTTTTAGTGCCACCAGTACCTGACGAATTGCCCCCGCCAGCCGAATAGGTAGTACCAGAAATGACAATGGAGCTTTGTCCGCCATTGCCATCAATCGCTCCCGCCGCGCCCACGACAACCGTATACGAGTTACCTGCCGTGACGGCTACATTGTTTTTATAACCAAGCGCGCCGCCGCCGCCGCCCGACGTTGTTAAGCAACAGCCCGATTGTGCGCCACCTCCGCCGCCAACGTACACGACAGAAACGGACGTAACGCCCGTAGGACAAACCCAGGTGTAGGTTCCCGCCGTGGTATAGGATTGCTCGCCATAGCCCTGCACAGGCCACGTTTGAGCCTTGGTGTACTGAGCGTCCTGCTCAAGCGTCCACAATCCCGACGCAGAGCCGGTTTGAGAGACGCTAGAGGGAACAGAAGGCGGCGTTGCTGAAACAATCGCGCCCCTATAGCTTTTGCGCGACATTAAGAAATTTCCTCGTAGGAAACCGTGAACGTAATCTTATTGGCCGCGCCGCTCGTAACTGTGATCGACCGATCTTCCTCAAGATACAGCGAGGTCATTTTGTCCATGACAGTCAGCGAGGCATTAGCCGGAACGCTGATAGTGGACGCGATCGGATACGCCGTGCCGCCGCTAGGAGCCGAGCCTTGGGCAACATCGCCGTCGGTGTAATACGACACCGTGGCGTTCACCGCGTTGGTGCCGTCCACGTTCGCCGCCGTGATGTTGTTCACCCGCAGCACCTTGCCGCTGCTAGAGGTGTTGGCGAGAAGCACAACAGCGGAAGTGCCGCTAGGCGTGTAAGCGGTCGATTTACCGTAGATGGCGGTCGTGTTGACGATATTGGGAGCGGCCATTTTCTATTCCTTAAAGACCAAAGATAAGGGCGTAAACGATACCGCCCGATGGAATCGGAGAGGAAACCCAAGCGCCACCAGAAGCCATCAGGACGTTGCCATTAGCGCCAGTGCTGGTCAATCCAGTGCCGCCATTAGCCGCCGAGAGCGCGTCGGTAAGCGTCAGGGTGCTAATGGTGGCGGTATTACCGTAAGACAGCGCATCGCCGTCCACGGTCGCGGTCCCAAGGCCAGTGATCTTGTAATTGGCCATAGGGATGTTCGACGTAATCGTCGTCTGGCCATCTTTGGTAATGCAGGTGCTAAGGCCATTGGCGAGATCCGCCGTAAGCGCGTTAAACGCCGACGAGCTAATGATTGTGCCGCTAACGACAGGCTGCCCCGTCGTATTGATGTTAAACGTACCAGAACCGTTGAAGCTCATGTTAGTTTCCTATTGACCTAAGACGTTAGCAACTTGAACACCGGCCCTGCCAGCAGCGCCAAGCCCCGCAGCAGAGATTGCAAATTTAATTGCATTGTCTCTAACGTTTTTGTATTGCACAGCACTAGAAGCTGATCGAATTTCTTTAAGAAATTTATCATGCTGTTCCGGCGTAATTTTTCCGTCGCTTGCAAGTTGATTAAACAATTGTTCAGCTTCAGACAAAACTTGTTTGTCTGGGGCATTTTTTAGCTGAATAATTGTAGATTGATATTTTTGACGAGCAGCTTTAGCAGCAGATTCCGCTTTAGACGCTCTTGTATATTCTTGACCAAATTCCTTAGCTTGAACTCCGGCCATTTCAGCATCTTGAAGTTGCTGCAAATGTTGTTGCACGCGAGTTTTTAGTTCTGGAATTTCATTTACAATATCGCCCAATGGCGTGTTAGGGCCAACCTTTTGAGCAGCCCTTGAGTACTTAAGCGGACCTCTTGAAACCGGATCATACAATGCCGTTTCGACAAGATCGTTTGCAAATTTGCGAGCGGCATCAGGATCCATTGATTTGAACTGCGCGTAAGCATCAGCACCGCCGCTAACGATCGCTCTGTTAGCGCCAGCAGCCGTCACTTTATTGGCGTTGGTAACGCCTTCAGTTGCGGTAAGTTTTTTGCCAACGCCAATTCTAAACTTATCGACGTTTTCAAGAGCTGCTTTGTATGCAGCCCTTTGATCGGCGGTCAAATTGTTAGTGTACGCATCTTCTATGGACCTTAGCTTAGAATTTAGATCCCTAAACGTTTCTGCATTAACACCTTCAAACCCGGAAATTTCAGCCTTTCCGTAGGCCGCGTCGCCAAACCAGCGACGCAGATTTGTGACCGCCTCAAGTGGGGTTTTGAAGGTTCGATAGTAAAGTTCTGTGCCATCTTTCTGCTTAATGGCTTTGACGAGATAGCCAAGATCAGTAGCTTCTTTGGCTTGTTCAGCCGTAAGCGGCACAGTGCGGTTTTCAAGCGCATCTTTCACCATTTGATACGCGCGCGCTTGTCCCGAAGTCGGTCGCGGAGCCGCCGTTGGCGACGAGGCGGGATTGGGAGAAAGTGATTCCTGAACTTCAGACAAAACCCTTCTAGCCTGTGGCGTATCGTTGATGAACACGCCTTGCGATTCGTTGGTTTTCACAACGTCGTCAATCGCATTGGTCAGGTTGTCAAAAGCCGCACGACGTTCTGTGTTTGCAACTTCAGCAGCCGATTGAGCAGCCGATTGAGCGCCACGCCCACGTTCAGACATAGACGTAATGTTTCCAACGCCAATCGGAGAAATGTTTTCCGCCTCTCTCTGATACGCAGCCTCGCCAGCTTGAGCGCGCCTAGCGCGAACAGCAGCGGTTGTTTCGGATCTTTTTGCGACATCACTGCGCTCAAGAGCCGCCGCCAAGGCTTGTTGTCGAACATCGGCAACAGCCGCTTCTGCGGTTTTTCCGGCGTTAAGAACCTTAGCTGTGGTCTTAGCTACCGGCGTAGCAACAGTTTGCATACCCCTAGCCACAGGCGCAGCCCCGCGCTCAAGCGCGCTAGCGATCACGCGGCCTGTGGCTTGCGCCGGTGCAACAAGCTTCTCGGCCGGAACCGGAACTAGAGATTCCGCCAATGTGCCGTATTTGACATCTTCGTTGCCAGAGGATCCAGGTTTTCCGTAAGTGGGATCAAATTGTCGGCCAACAGCACGACCCATTGCATAAACCGGAGACAAGGCACCCTTAACATCAGCGCCGAATCCCATCACAGCCGCAAGCGGATTGATTGCACTAAGCGGCATGTTACGCGCCGCTTGTTGTTCTTGAGCCGCTTCAGCTTGTCTGGCCTTCATTAAACCAGAAACGTCAGATATAAACATTTGAAGCCGCGACGGCGCGGCCTTCAACTGCGTCGGATTGGCAGCGGTTGGATGCTGTTCCAAGACTTTTTGACGCACCTGCTCATCAGTAGCCCCTTCAGGACCGTTGATTGAATAGGTGTTTCCGTCTGGTGCCTTGATTTTATAAACAGGCATTATCGACCAACCTTTTCAGCTTTTCCCCACTCGCCACCGGCAGGCGCGGAATTTGATTGACCGGGGGAAGACGGCGGCGAATTAGACAGCGAAAGCGGATCTCGACCAATCAAAGCCTCCACGGCTTCTCGGTCATATCCAAGCTGAATAGCGCCTTGCGCTCGACGGGCAAGCGCGGTGGAAAGAATCTTCTGTTGTTCCGCCAAATTGGCCTTAGCCACTTTGGCATTCATTTGTGGCGTAACAGCGTATTGCCTGTACCTATCGGTTTCGTTCTTGGTCAAAGCGCCGCCATAACGGCTGTGAATTACATCCGCTTGGTAATTGGCGTAATCTTGCCACCAATTTGCCGCGTCCTTATTGAAACCGGTGATGCGATTGGCCAGAACGCCAGCGCCGCCGACGATCGGATGTCCGACAAATTCATCCTTAAAATTGCTAGTCGCGCGGTCAGCAGCGTCCAAGACTTGAGCGCGATTAACGAAATCGGTTTGTGTGGCTTGAGGCATAATCGGCCCGCGTCGATTTGCTTGCACCATTTGAGCCGTAGCCAAACGATCGGCGCTTGACTGAGCGGCAATTGCTCGACGGTCGGCGCTTGCAAGCAAAGCATTTTCTCGCTGCGCGCCTATAGTCATGCGCGCAATATCTTCACGCGACTTGCGATCAGCTTCACGCTGTTCGGCAGTTTCCTGCGCTCGCAGTTGAATTTCAGCAAGCTTGGCCGCAGCTTCTTGTTTGGCCATGCCAAACTTGGCAAGGTAGTCAATCGCGCCGCCAGGATTGTCGCTAGAGAGATAAAGCTGCATCACAGCCGGATCCGCGTCGCCAATGTCCACCGCTTTAATCGCGTTGGCCATCTTCTCTTTGGAAACATCCTTGGTCGCCTGTTCGTACAGCGAAGACGCCATCGGCTGAATGAACGGATTGTCACCCACCATCGCCTCAAGCGCCATTTGCTGACGATCGGCAGCATTGCGATCGATCATGGCTGGGCGAGGCGTCATGTCGGGAACGGCAACAGTCCTGGGCAACACAGGCGTTGCCACAGGCTGTATGGGCATGGCTTGCGGGTTAACAACACTCGCCGGAGCATTGCGCGTTGCGGGCGTGAAGATGGGCGCAGCGGTTTGCAGATTGGCAGGCATCGCAAGCGGAGCCTGAACTTGTTCAGCGCGCATCGGCTGCGTCGCCTGAATGTTCGGAACCTGCGAGTTCATGTTACGCAAAAACTCGACCGCTTGTTGTCGAGCTTGTTGGCTTAGACCGGCTTGTTGTTCCGCCAGCTTCTTTTGCTGATACCCAGCCACGCCACCCTGCAAAGCCTTGGCTAGCACGGCGGTCCAAGGGATCGGCGCCTGAATGCCTTTGTAGGATTGTATCTCAAGCGGAGCGTTGGCTTGCTCCTGCAAAGCTTGAGCGATCGCCTGCCTACGCTTCAGGTCGGCAAGTTGGGCGTCATATCCGGCGGTGAGGCTGACGTTAGGCATTAGTTACCTCATCAAGAACGCAGAAGTGGCCGTACCAGCCAAGTTACCCAAAGCAGCCATGTTCGCATTCCGCGCCGCCATTTGCTGCCCGTACAGGTCCATCGCCTGTTGTCCGGTAGCCTGAGCCGCGCCAAACACCGGAGCCGCACCAATCTGACCGCCGCCGCTGTATTGTTGGAATTGCGGGTTCTGAATTTGCGAACCAGACATAAGCGCGTTGATCTCGTTAAGCGGCTGCTCACGCTGCGCCAACTCAAGCTGGTACTGTTGCTGCGCCGCAGCATTTTCGGCCTGCATACGCGCGATCGCCAATTGTTCGGCGGACATGCGTTGTCCAAAGTTTTGACCAATTGCAGCGTTGGCCAGTTGTTGTGCGGCAAGCCCTTGACCGAAATTCTGGCCAAGGCCCGCATTGTAGAAGCCGCCAGTTTGCAGGGCTTGGTTGAAGCCTTGCTGGTTAGCGCCAATGTCAACATTAATGCCTTGCAGCGCGGCTTGAGTGCGAAGATCGTTCGCCTGTTGCCCCTGCAGCGTTTTAGCGACCTCGTAGGCTTGGCTACCGGGCGTCAGGCCTTGGTTGGCCAGCCGCTGTTCTAACGCGGCGTCCTGACGCGCCAGGGTCGGCTCAAGGCGCGACAGGATGGCTTGCTGTGCCGTCATGCCAGCATTGACCGGCATACGCGCTACGTTGGAGAGATCCAGATTTTGCAGGGCGCGGCCATAATCCGCAGCGTTAATGCCTTGCGCCTTATCGCCAACGTCAACCGGCTGAGCCTTGGTTTGCAATTGCGATACAGTGGATTGAAACGGCTTGCTAAGAATGTCACGCGCCGTACCAGCACCCAGCAGGCCAAGATTGGAAAGCGCCAGATCGACTTGCTGTTGCGCCTCAAGCGTCTTTTGCGCTTCAGGCGTCAGCTTTTGCGTAATGGTCGGCGTCGGCATGTCGGGATTGGTCATGTCCCAAGTGACCGTCTGAGTGCCATACGGGTTTACGATGTTTGGGTTGTTAATGGTCGCCGTCTGCAAACCTGACTTCAGGTTAGCAGCACCTTGCGCCTGTGCAGCCGCGCTGTAATCAACCGCTGGCGGTGGTGCTGGTGTTTTCTTACCCATAACGACCCTCTAAAAATCTACAGTCAACCCGCTTTAATGTGTAAAGGACTATATCACCGTTTGGCTGACAGTCACTAAGCCTAGCTTCCTCTACAAATCCCATCTTCTCGACCAACTTGCGACTTTTGTGATTGTCCGAATAGACCGGGCAAATCACCTTATTCACGCCGCAAGTTCTGTACGCATAATCAAAAATCGCAGACAGAAACTTTCTTGTAAGCCTACCCTCGACAACCATGTGCGCCATTATGGAACTGCGGTTCCAATTCTCATAAATGACGCCAGCTACAATCTTACCATCCTTAACAAGCCCCAGAGCGGTAGACCTCTCGGCATAAAAACCAGTCTCAAGACGATCCGCCGTCCAATGACCAATCTCAGCGCCGCTTTCTATACGCCAGCCCAGCCTGTCTGATACACCACATCCGTTGACGCCCATTCGATCTGTACCCGTTTGCTTGCCGTCTGCATTTGCACAGACGCGCAATAGCCAATGCCGGTAATGCCAAGCCAATTGTTCAGGATCGACACGCTATTGCCCCAAATGTCGTCATCCCAACTGGATACGTCCCATTGCCCGTACTCAAGTTCTGTAAATAGCAGCGGAGCAATGAAGTTGGTCGTGTTGAAGTCCACGTTGGTGTTAACCGCGATCGCGGGCGCGCCATCGGTAAACACGCTAGGCCGCGCGCGGGTGAAATATTTCTTAACACCGCGTGATCCAAAATAGTTGAACGCCTGCTTGGAGACTGTGGTTATGTTGTTGCCGTTGTCCGAATAGGTATCGGTATCCCAAGCCTTGCACACAACGCCATCCGCACCAAAGTACGGATCGTCGTCAAAAATCTCCCAACAGTTCGCCGCCCAGCCTGTAAAGTTGCACCAGCTTTTTGTGATAGTGTTCATCACAAATTGCTCTTGGCTGCCAGTCGCCACAGGCACATTTATCCAGACCGCATTGTTCTTTGCCGAGTAGACAATTTGCCAGCCAACAGCCGCGTGATCGCCGCCATATAGCGTCGTAGCCTCCGCGATTGCGCCCTGTATCTTGTTGGACAACGCTACGCGCGGATCCAGCCGCGAGCTTTGCAGCGCACCGGCCATAGGCAGCAAACCATCATAGGTCAGCACCAGAAGGTCGCCGCCCCACTTCAGCATACAACGCTTGCCGATCGGGCTACCAAGCTTCCAGACGCCCACCAGCGCAAAGGTATCCGCGCCGCTAGGGTCGGTGCCGCCATAGACGATAACCTCGCCTTCGCTCGTTATGAACGCAAGGTAGTCGTCAACGCCATAGCCCGCATCCAGCGTCCAAGTGCAAAGCGAGACAAGGTGGCCACCATACTTAGCCACGCCGTAAAGCGGGAACTTGGTCGCATTACCGCTAATGTCGTTGGTACCCATGTACCAAGCGTTCAACGTGTCCTTTTCCGTGAACCAAATGCGGTTCTTGAACAGTGTTATGTTGTAAAGATTGTTGGAATTGACGTTGCCAACATACAAGCCCGGGGGAGACGTGGCCACAACGGTCCAAGTGCTGCCGTCATAAATAAGGCCAGAATCCTCGCCGTTAACAGCCCAAAGGTAATTGCCGCCTGAGTTAGAGACGTTGATGTATTCCCAAATACCGTTCGTCTTACCGGTTACGACAGCCGCACCCACCGCACCCGCCGATGTGCAGTCGTACAGATTGCCGCTGGACGTAAAACCAAACAGCTTGCTGGTAGCGCCGCCAGAATAGGTCATAAGCGTCTGCACTTGCCCGCTAAGGCCAGTGGCGTGTTCGGAGTATCCACCGCGCAACGTGACATTGCTGACATTGGGGAACATGTTGGTAAGCTGGATCGCATCCAGCGGATCCATATTTGCGAACGAGTCGCGCGCATTCCAGCCGCCGACAGGCGCAGGCAAAGACTGAACCTTAGCGACATTCCGCTGAATCATGGCGCTAGGAGAGCGCATATTGCTTACCTCCCGTAGCCGCTGTCAGGGATGTTGTCGTATCCAATAAGGATGTTGCCGGGACGAGGCGCAAACGACAGATTGGCAGCAGATGTATCCTGAGCAATCGCCGTTTCAAGCTCGGTATAATAGTCACGATAAAGGGCGGTCGTATCAAAGCCCTTGGCTTGGAAATATTTCAACTTGGTCATAAGCACCATAACCCGATCGGGATAGATGCAGGTGTCAGCATCAGCCGTGAAGCTGTTCTTCGTCTCGCCAGAAGCCGAGCGCGCCCAGCCCTTGCTACGGTACTCAAAGCCAAGATACTCGTTGGTAGACAGACCAGGCCAGATTTGGAAATAATCGCCATACAGACGCCAGCGGATGCGCGGGCCGGTCGAGATGTAGCCGCTTAACAGCCATTCCCATTGTTGGGCATCTTCCGGCCCAAGCATTTCCCAATGCTTGCTCTTGTCCCATTGCGTGCGCGGGACGATCGCGTCGTAATCGTCGGGAAGGTCGTATTTGACTTTTTGAAAATAGATCGTCCCGTCAGTGACATCATTTTGCGGGTACTGCGAGGCGGTCACTTGGCTTGCCGAATCCACGCTTTCGATAAACGTGGCGTTCGGAAAGCCAGTGCCGACGATCATGTAGGTCGTATCTAGGCCAGACGTAGACGGAATGCCCGTAATGGTCCTAGACGCGGTTGAGTATGTCCCCGTCGTGGTCGTGTACTCGGTAAAGAAGCTGTGCGGCATCGTAAGGCGACGCCAATCGGCTTTACGCAGAAGTTCGTAACCGCTGGCGTTCATAAGCGCCAGGATCTGAACTACGTCCTGATTTGAATTTCCAGCAACCGTTACCGGCGTCGGAATCCCTAGCTCATTCGTGACCTGCGTCACCAATTGAAGCATCGTACTGGACATCTACACTTTCTTTCCTTGGTCGCCCAGGGCCGGGACGTTTAGGTTCAGGTTCACCCGTCGCAGCCAAAAGCTTCGCCATTTGCTGCTTAAGTTCTTCCAACTCTTTGCGCGTCTGCTCTAGCTGATTAGACGCAATCGACGAGTTGCGGGTGGCAAGATAGTTTCGCGCCTTTTCGCGCAGACCAGTGGCCCCCATGCCAACGCGCTGAAGCTGTGCATCAGACGCGGTGGCAATCTGCTCCACCGTTTGAAACTTAAGGATCAGAAGCTCGTCGCGCTGAAACTTGTTCAGCGTTTCGGGTTGCTCCTTATGCCAAGCTTCAATCGGCGTACCGATCGCCTCAGTTTCTTCATTCCGCGTAGCAAAATACAGCCATTGGCGAGGGAATCGACGCTTGTGATATTCCTGAACCGGCGCTTCGATGATGTTCGTCTTGTCGCCAGGGGTCATAATGCGGACGAATGGTTTTCCTTTGTAAGGCTCTTTTTCGTACTCATAAAATTCCACATGCAGTTTGGAATCTGCATCAGCAATATCGCTATCAAGAGGCATGGGTGGTCCCTTATTAGGCGGTAGTGATTGAGGCCCAGGTGGTCGCGCTAGTGGCAAAGAGAAGCATGGTTTTGGCAGTCGCCAGCGTAACCGACGAGGCCGCAGCATTCACGGTCGAACCGCTAGGGGGGTAAACGGTGATGGTTTGGCCGCTGTCATTACGAATGCCGACAACAGCGCCAACTTCGGTCGGGGGCAGCTTAACGCCCGTCGAGGCCGAGGAAGTCGTAATAGCATTCCAGACCGCCGAAAGCTGAAGCGCATCAGCCGAGGTGGTGCCGGTGGCGACAAGGCCAGTAGCCCCATCACCGCAGATCGAAAGAGTCGAGAGCGGGGCATTGCCCGATCCAAGAACGCGAGAGGGGATAGCCATTTTTTACCTCATAGAGAAGGGCAGCTTATGCTGCTGGCATAGTATATAGAGTTTTAGGCTTCGGCAATTGCCAGAGAAGCACGCCTCATTTCATCCATAACAGTCATAATCAAACCGTCTCCATCGACGGTGATAACGCAACCAAGGTCTAGCAGATTGTTGCAGACTTCTGGAAACAATTCAGCCTGACGCGCCATCGTTAGCGAACTGGTAAAAACTTTGCCGCCGAGCGTCACTTTGCAAAGCGGATCTCGGTCATTCATCGGCTGACTGTAGGCATGTCCCATTGCGCTGCGATGCGAGGAATCATAGCCATACAGATGCAGGTACCTAAAGCCTAGCGCGTAGGCGAGGCACATAGTCGAAAGCCCAACGGTCGTGCCGCCGCCCACCAGCACATATTCGTCGTTATGCTCAGGAAGGTTTTCTTCGATGCCCTCGATCGCGGGGTGCCACACCAGCGGATCAGGAACCATGTCAAAAACATCTGAGTGGCATTGCGAGGAAATCAGGTAATCCCTCGCCAAGCCCAACAAAGACACGTTTTCGGGTCGAGCATCCAAGACGACTTGATACTCAGGGATTATGCCGTTGCGGTTAAGAAACTTAGCCGCGCCGTTCAGGGCAAAGATGGTTTGGCCCAGATTGTGCCGCTTAATGATGCTTGGCAGTTGCTCAAGGATCGACGGTCCACCGCCGACAATGACGGCATGTCCGTCATGTGGGGGAACCTCTTTTACCCAACGCCTGTAGTTTTTAGAGTTTTCGCGCACATGGGCGAAAAGTTCCTCGTCGTCGGTATTGCAGAGGATTTCAATGTCCATGAGATTATGGGGGCTGGTTGCCCAGCCCCCACTTTCCTTACGAAGTGCGGCCTTGGAGATGGGGCCGGTTCAGCACGACGGTAACGGTCGCGGTGGCAGAAGCCACCGTAGCCGCGTTGGCCGAGCGAGCGCCAAGGATTTCCTTACCCGAGGCGGAAGCGCCAACCTTACCCGTCGAAGTGACGCCAATGGCGACAGTCGGGTTAAGCTTAACGCCAGTGGTGCGAGCAGCCACAGCGGTACCAGCAATCTGATACCAGCTATAGGTCGAAGCCGACGTATTCGCCGCCATCGACACGGCCACCGGACGAGCTTGGTTCGCGGTGGTAGCGCAGAGCGTGGTCGCATAGGTGGTGCCATCCCAGGTAACGAGCGATCCAACAGCGGTAGAAGCGACACCCTTAAGCAGGATGAATTCGCCTTCGCCGTAGGTCGGATCGAACGCCCGGACGATCATGCCAAGCTTGTTCGGGCCGGTCGGAATGGTCGTGCCACCCGCCGTGGTTTCGCCAGAATCGACTTGGTTGATCTGGAGCAGCCCAAGCTTCGGTTCGTCAAAAGTGTAAGCCATGTGAGTTTGCTCCTTAAGGGATCACGCAATCAAAACGCCCTGGAACTGAGAGCCAGAGCAGGTCAGATTGCCCGCCCAGCCGATCAGTTTCACAATGGCGTCTTGGTTGACAGCTTGACGATCGCCGCCGATCGGCACAAAGTTCCGATCAACGTGCGGACGGAAATGCAGGTACTTGGTGTTCAGGAACCACATGTGGTTCGCCGTCGCATCAGCACCGATACCACCGTCAAGCACAACGTCAGAGGCCATGCCCGCGCCGTAATACTTCAGCGAGGCAAAACCAGCGCCAGCCATCGTCGAACCGGAGTCCGAGATACGCTGAATGGCTTGCAGCGACTGAAGGTACAGACGGTAATAATTGTTGTCCGCAACGATCAAATCCGGCTTGTCGGTGCCACGGATCAGTTGGACGGCCACAGCATCCATATATTGTTGGATGTTGGAAGCAGTCACCGCCGAGCCACCATTGGTGACGCCCGAATAGGCCACCGATTGCCAGAAGGTGAAGGTTGCGCGGTTAATGCCACCATAAGTGCCGCTGGTCGGCGCATCGGGAACAGCCGCCGCAAGGCCGGTGATGTTCTTGCCCGAGTTGCCCGTGCCATCCAGATAGATGTCACCAGCGATACGGTTAGCCAGTTGCGCTTCCGCGACGGCCATACGGCCATCCAGAAGGTCAATGATGGCTTCCTTGCCCGAGTTCTGGATCATTTCCAGGCCCGAGATCGTAACCGCCGAGGCGTATTGGGTGATGGAGAACTGCGCCGCCGAGATGGGCGAATTCTGCGACACGTTCAGCACTTCATAGCCGCTATAGCTATTGGTGTTGTTCGTGGTCGAATCGTTGTACATGATTTCTTGCAAAATCACGTTACCGCCAGAAAACGTCTTGACGTTCCCACGATCTTTCAGGCGGCGAAGCAGCGCGTTGTTGTTCGTAACGTTATCGGCCAGTTCACCAGTACGGCTTTGGATATTAGTCGCAATGATGTCACTGATCGAGCTATTGGCAAAAGCCATTTTAATGCTCCATTATCAGAGGTTTCATCAAAAGCGCTCTGCCACTTCGTCAAGTTGACTAAGCAGCATTGAACGCCTGTCTTGCGCTTTGGTAGCCGTCTGAGCGCCGGGTGTGGAGCTTTTAATGCCTACCGCTGCCGCCTTGGCAGCTTTGGCAGCCTGATTAGCTGCCGCCCTCTTTGCGGCTTCAGCTTGAGCTTGTTGGCTTTGCTGAACACGTTCAAAAAGAGAGTCGTCAAGGCGTAACGCTTTATTATAAGCGTCTTCTAGCGTCGTGGATACACCGCTATTAAGCAACTGTATCATAAACGGACGCGCTTCTTCAAAAAACTCAGCCTTTTTGGAGAAGCTTTCAACTTCAGCAGAGAGCGCGGCTTGTTGCGCTTCTTCTTGCTGTTTCTTCCATCCTACAACTTCACTGCGAACATTATTCAGTTCGTTTTGAAGCTGAAAGACCATCGGATCGACAGGGCCTGCTTGTGGCGTATACTCCCCGTCGTTCAGATTAATGCCATATGCCGAGGCCAATTGCCCCAGATAGGCTCTCTTTTGGTCCGCAGGCAGGGTGCGTAGCTTGTAATCCGCATCCATCAGCCCTTGGACGGCTTGAGGAACACCGATCCCCAAGCCCTGAATGATTGGCATATAAGGTTCAGCGACCTTTTGTATCTCATCCGCGAACTTTGCTTTCGGGATAAGCGGCTCAATACCAGCGCGCATTTCTTCTTCGCGCTGATATGCGTATTGTTTAAGCTTTGGATCCGCCGTCGCCCAAACTTCGTGATAATCGCGCTTCCAGCTAGACGGTGGGCGCTCCCATACCGGCTTTTCTTCCGGTTCCTCTTGCGGCTCATCTTGCGCCGCTTGAGCAGGCTCTACAGGCGCTTCTTCCTGTTTGTTTTCGCCCGACTCACTAAACGCTTGCTCCAGAAGTTCACGACGATCCGGCTTATCTTCTTCGATAGGCTGGTTTGACTCTTGGGTGTCCATAGTCATTCCTTAACGGCCCTTGAGAGCTTTTTTAATGATCTTGTTAGCTTGACGATCACTCATATCAGCTAGTTGTTGATGCAAAACCTGCCTACGGTCAACCTTCTTCGGCACAATAGGCTTGGTTTCCATCTTTTCGTTGCCGATTTCGACGCAATTATGCCTACGCAAAAGTTCGCGGTGTTCCGATCGGCTGCTAATCATCCGACCATCAATCATGTTCTTGTAAGGCTCAATGTCACGAATGACCATTGGCTTTGCTAAGTCGGATGCGTTTGGCGGCTTGTAGTCTTCTCTCAGCCAAACAAGTTCTTCGTCTTCGTATTCGGCAAGCATTCCATTGCCGTCAAAAACAGCCCTGTACCTTCCCATTTTCGCCTACTGTTGCGTCTCTATAGCAATCGCCTTCCCGTCCGGCCCGCGCACAATGCGCTTGGGCGCGGCAATCATCTGCATGGCATTCCTCATGTGCTGCATGGATTCACCGTGCATCATGGCCATGTTGTTTGCCGTGTCAGAAATGCGGTCTAGAGCCTCGCGCACGCCATTGCCTAGTTCGGAGGTGATTTGCTCCACGGCGGCGTTTTGAGCCTCTAGGATCGGAATATCAGCGCCAGGATTGGCCGAAATCCGCGCAACCATGATCTTGGTGGCCGCGTCGAGTTCTTCCTTCCAACGCTCTAGCTGGTCGTTAGCCGCAAGCTCTTGCATTTTAAGTTGCGCTTCATGGTCCATGCGCTGACGCTCTAGGTCGGCCTGCATCTGGATCTTGGCTTGCTCAATCTGCATGTCGGCCTGCATACGCGCTTGGTCGCTGGCCTGCTTGGCTTGCAGTTCAATTTGCGCGGCTTGCTGTTCAGCCTGAATCTTCTGCATCTCAGGATTCGGCTGCGGGTTTTGCGCCGCTTGTTGCGCTTTAAGCGTCAATTGTTGTAGTGCAGTATCAATCACGCCTTCGATCGGGCGAGCCTGCTTAAATCCAGCAACGCCAAACTTAATAAGCGCCATGAGCATCGGCACCAGTTCTGGCGTTGATTGCCCGACGGGCAGCGCCTCGCGCATGAAGTTGGCCAGCGAGTTCAGGAACTCAACGCGCTCTTGCTTAATTTGCTGTTCATCAAGCTGAACAAGGCTGTCCGACGCCACCTCGACGCGGAACGAGCGCAGCGGGTTGTTAGTTAACAGTTGCAAGGCTTGCGGGATGAGTTGCTGATCTTCCGGGCTAAGTTGGTCAGCCGCCGCGTAGGCTAGGATGGTTTGCGGCTGGAATTTTGAGCAGACGATCTGCGCTTTGATACGCAGCAATTCGCTGGCAAACAGCGCGACGCTTTCTTGCATCGATCGCAGTCGCAGACCTGCGTACTGGCCTTTGATTTGCTGTGCCGTTGCCGTTTCAGACGCTTGAGTGTTGCCACGAATGATGTCGGCAATGCCCGTAATTTCAAAAATCTGGCCCTTAATGTTGGCTTGAGCCTGATAGCATTGCAGCAGAGTGTTAGCGATAACGTCCATCGGCAGCAGGTCAATGCTGCCCTTCAGACCGCCTTTTTCGCTAAACGCAGCCCACTTATCGACCGGCACAAGCGTGTTATTGTCGCCTTCGGTGAGCAGGCGTTGCAAGGCCGGTTGACTGGCGTCATAAACGCCGCGCACGCGCAGCGCCTTGACTAGACCATCAATGCGATCGGTTAGAATGTCGAGTTCGTTCGCCTGATCTTGGTACAGCACAAAGTCAGGGATCGGGATAAGGTTGTCGCTGGTCGTAGTGGCGTACAGCGGCTTGGCGCAGGGGAAGAAGCCATCCAGGCCAAGCGGATCGTCGCGCTCATCTAGCAGTTCGGGATAAGATTCGTGGAACCAATAAACCCGACCGCTTTCCTTGTCCCAAAGCTCGCAGATTTTGGCTTTGTCATTGGTGCGGTTGCCTTGGCCGTACTTGGTCAGGCCATCCG
>LJVB01000099.1 GCA_001304215.1 Acidithiobacillales bacterium SM1_46
GCGCAGCCGTGAGCGTGGTCTTGCCATGGTCAACGTGACCGATGGTGCCAACGTTCAGGTGCGGTTTGGTGCGTTCGAATTTTTCCTTGGACATCGTCTGCCTCGTCTGGATCTCTAAAAAGTCACTCCTCACGGACTACTACACTGCTGCGCACTGCCAACCTCAATCTGGAGCCCATAACTGGAATCGAACCAGTGACCTCTTCCTTACCAAGGAAGTGCTCTACCGACTGAGCTATATGGGCGCAATCGTCAAACTGGAGCGGGTGATGGGAATCGAACCCACATCATCAGCTTGGAAGGCTGAGGTTCTACCATTGAACTACACCCGCGAAATCATGGATGTGTGTATGAGGAAGAACCCGTGCCCGCCCAGCCGCCCTGCGAGACCCGACCCGCCGTTATACTCTGCGCCCGACTCTACTTTGGTGGAGGGGGGTGGATTCGAACCACCGAAGGCAGAGCCGTCAGATTTACAGTCTGATCCCTTTGGCCGCTCGGGAACCCCTCCCAAATTTGGAAAGGCGCGGATTTTGCGTCATGCGCAGGGCAGTGTCAACGGATAGTTGATTGATTTTCCGACAACAAAAGGGTTCGCGGACCCCTCACTGAGAGGGCCAGAGAAGGCCCCGTGACCCTCCCTTGCTATGGCTTCTGCTGCCCCCGGATCAGATTCAACGCAGAACCGGCCATGAACCAGCCAATTTGCTCGCGCGTAAGGCTATGGCGGACCTGGAACGATTCAATCTTCCCGTCCGTATGCGTGATTCGAACCTCGACGTCCCGGCCCGGCTCCAGCCGATCAACCCCGACGAAGGTCAGCCGGTCTTCCCTGCCAATACGCTCGTAGTCAGCGGGATCGGCGAAGGTAAGCGGCAGAACGCCCTGCTTCTTAAGGTTGGTTTCATGGATGCGGGCAAAACTACGCACCAGCACGACCCGTGCACCGAGGAACCGGGGGCTCATGGCAGCATGCTCGCGTGAGCTGCCTTCACCATAATTGGTGTCACCCACGGCGACCCAACCGAGCCTCTTGGCCTTGTAGGCACGGGCGATCGCCGGAAGAGTCTCTCCCGTCTCTCCAGTCAGCACGTTGTAGCCGGTACCGGGTTTGTCGGCGAACGCGTTGGTGGCGCCGGTAAACATGTTGTCGCTGATACGGTCAAGGTGACCGCGGAACTTGAGCCATGGGCCAGCCGGCGAAATCTGGTCGGTGGTGCACTTGCCCTTGGCCCTGAGCAACACCGGCAGGTCGCGGTAGCCGGTCTGCTTGTCAATCGGCGCGAATGGCTCGAGCAGCGCCAGCCGCTCGCTCGCCGGGCTCACCACCACCCGTGCCGCTGCGCTGCCCGCCGGGGCGACATAACCCGACTCGCCCGCTGCATAGCCCTTGGCCGGAAACTCCTGCGCCGCTGGCGCCGGGAGCTTGACCCGCTTTCCATCCACCGGAATCCCGTCGGCAATCGGGTCCACATCGAGCCGGCCGGCCAATGCATATGCCACCACGACCTCGGGACTGCCGATGAAGGCATACGTGCCGGGATTGCCGTCGTTGCGTGCCTTGAAGTTACGGTTGAAGGACGTGATTATCGAATTCGCCTCCCCCTTCGTCACATCAGTTCGCTCCCACTGCCCGATGCACGGCCCACAGGCATTGGCGAGCACCGTGGCGCCGATGGCCTCGAGATCCGCGAGCAAGCCGTCGCGCTCGATAGTGGCGCGGACCTGCTCTGACCCAGGCGTCACCATGAGCGGCACGCGCGCCTTGAGGCCATGTTTCTTCGCCTCGCGCGCGATAAAGGCCGCACGCCCGATGTCCTCGTAAGAAGAGTTCGTGCAGGAGCCGATCAGTCCGGCGCTGAGCGGTGCCGGGTAACCCTCGTTCTTCACATCAGCCGGCAACTGCGATACCGGTCGCGCCAGGTCAGGGGTATGCGGACCCACCACTTGCGGCTCGAGCGCTGAGAGATCGATCTCCACAATCTCGTCGTAGTACTTTTCGGGATTTGCATACACTTCGGCGTCTGCCACCAAATGCGCGGCTTGGGCCTCCGCAAGGCTCGCCCAGTCAGCACGGCCGGTCGCACGCAGGTAATCGGCCATGCGCCGATCGAAGGGAAACAGCGAAGTGGTCGCGCCGAGCTCGGCACCCATGTTGGTAACGGTTGCCTTGGCGGTGCAGGATAGCGATTCGGTTCCC
Organism: Acidithiobacillales bacterium SM1_46; assembly: GCA_001304215.1. Classification (GTDB taxonomy): domain Bacteria; phylum Pseudomonadota; class Gammaproteobacteria; order Acidiferrobacterales; family Sulfurifustaceae; genus SM1-46. The sequence goes on from LJVB01000099.1 coordinate 2,201, forward strand.
GGACCGAAGTACTCAACAATCTTATTGGTGCCGCCGGCCACGGTGAGCATGCCGGCGAGCTTGAGTATCACGTCCTTGCCGGAGGTCCAGCCCGAGAGCTTGCCGGTCAGGCGCACGCCGATAAGCCTCGGCCATAGCAGTTCCCACGGCATTCCGACCATCACGTCCACGGCATCCGCGCCGCCGACACCAATTGCCACCATGCCAAGACCGCCCGCGTTCGGGGTATGCGAATCGGTGCCAATCATCAGGCCACCGGGGAATGCATAGTGCTCGAGGATCACCTGGTGGATGATGCCGGAACCGGGCTTCCAGAACCCCATTCCATACCTGTTCGACGCGGACGCGAGAAACTCATAGACCTCCCTGTTGGTGTCCTCGGCAACGGCCAGATCCTTGAGCGCGCCGACCTTGGCGCGAATCAGGTGATCGCAATGGACCGTCGTCGGCACCGCGGTCTCGGGCCTGCCCGCTGTCATGAACTGCAGAATCGCCATCTGCGCGGTTGCATCCTGCATGGCGACGCGATCCGGCCGCAGGCCGACCGTCGACTTGCCGCGCTCCGGTAGCGCAGCATTCGGGTCCGCCAGATGCGCGTACAGAACCTTTTCCGCGTAGGTGAGCGGCTTTCCGGCGCGCTTGCGCGCTGTCATGACACGGCCGGCCAACGACTGATAAAAATTGCGCGCCGTCGCGACGGCGTCGAGTGGGGACTTTTCCATGAGCGGATTCTTTAATCTAGGTCTGTACCTAAACTGGATGACGGCAATAACCTGCCAAAACAAGTGGAGCCCGCAGAGGGAATCGAACCCCCGACATCCTGATTACAAATCAGGTGCTCTACCAACTGAGCTATGCGGGCGCGGGCAAAGACGCGCGATTCTAAGTATCGTCCGGCGCTGCCGGCAACTGCTCCCTGCATTGCCCTACCTCCCCACACCTGTGTGGGTCGCCGGCAACTGCTACGTGCCCGCGTCCCCGTGGCTTGTGCCCTCAGGCAATGGCGGCGCTGGCACGGTACCGGATGCAGCCGCAGGCGCGTCAGCCGCGGGCGCGGGACAATTATACTCGCTAAGGCTCACTCCGCTCGTCCCCCAGCTAAAGTCCTTTAGCGCTTCGAACAGATTGCTGCCCGTTAGCTCGAGCCAATAGGCGGTGCGGCTCTGTTGCACGGGCTCGAGCTTTGCACGGACACCCTTGGTCTCGAGCCGGCGCATCTGCTTGCTGGCATTCGCGCGCACCGAGTAAAACCCGAGCGCGACGCCATACCGGCCGTTCTCCAGCATCAGCGCATGATCGCGAAATCCCAGGCGGGTGAGCTCCTTTCGTTTGGCCTCCGCTGCCTGCCGCGTCGGGAACGGTGGCAGGTAAACGCGGTAGCCAGTGACGGTCGGCCGGGTTTCCTCGCGACGCATGGAACCGATGCCACGCTCATCAAGTTGGCGCGCCGCCGCCAACACCTGCTCCAGCTCACCGAACGGGCCCGCCCGGAAACAGGCCGCCACCGGTACTGACGGTTCGGCCGGTGGCTGCGGCTTCGCTGCGGGAGGCTTCGGGCGGGATTTCAGGGAGACGCCGGCTTCCGTGGCGAGCTTCATCGTATCGACACGCACCTGTAATCGGGGCTCCGGCTCGGGCACCGCCGAGCCGTCGCCATACGAGTAAATCCACAACGCCAGTCCCACGTTCAGGATCAGCAACGCTGCGAACAGCCATTTCAACATGTCGCGCCGCCTCCGGACACTGATTCACTCACGCACGCGTTAACCGTCGGCAGCCTGTGGCATTCGCCGGTTGCATCCCGGCCAGGTGGGGCCCCTGCTCCGCGGCTCATGGTTGGCATGTCGCTATACGCTCCAATCCGCGCAGCACCAGATCCGGCACTTCGGTGAAAGAAAAGCGAAGATGCGGCGCGAAGACTGCGGCATCCCCGCCGGTCAACAACGCCAGCATGGGCTCGCCCAGAATCTCGTGATGCTCGGCGACGATGCGCTCAATAGCGCCCGCGATACCGATCAACGTACCGGCGCCGATCGCCTCGGCGGTGGAACGGGCCTGACAGGAAAGCGCCGCGCCGGCCGGCGCACCAAGCGCCGCCGTGCCCTGCGCCAGTGCGCCTCGCTGCAGAACAAGGCCGGGCAGTATCACCCCGCCGACAAACTCGCCAACTGCTGACAACCCATCGATCGTGATCGCGGTACCGCAATCGATGATACACAGCGGCGCCTGTGAAATCGCCCGCGCCCCGACCAGCGCCGCCCAACGATCGGCCCCAAGTTGGGCGGGATCACGATAGCCGTTATGCACCCCCAGGCTCTGGGCAACAGCCGCGATAAATCGTGGCGGCACCGCCCAGCGCTCGGCACACCAGGTGGCGAGCATCTCGCGCATCTCCGGTGTCGCCACCGAACTCACCCAGACCTCACGCACGCCGGAAAACGATTCGAACGCGGTTTCAAGCAGCGGCGCGAGCGCACGATCACGGTAGAGGATTGCCCCGGTCCGCCATTCCGGCGGATTCGATAGCGCCCACTTGAGGCGGCTGTTGCCGAAATCGATCAACAATCTTGTTCCGGTTGGAACGGTCACGTCGCCCTCAGGCTGATCTCACCGGAATGGAACCGGCGTTGCTCGCCGCTGCGCGTCTGCAGCACGATTGCGCCGTGCTCGTCGATCCCCTGCACGGTGCCCGTCGTCTCCCCGGTTCCATGGACCATGCGCACCAATTTGCCGTGGTAATGATGGCGGCGTTCGAAGGTGCGCCGGAACGGGTCGAGTCCCTCCTCCGCGAATCGCTCAAGCGTCGCGCGCAAATGCAGAAGCAGCAGGGCCGCCAGCCGATTCCGCGCGGGCGGTTGACCGCTGATGCGGGCAATGTCTGCCCAGGGCTGATCGATTTCCGCCGCATGCGACTCGGAAAGATAGCCGTTTACACCGACGCCGAGCACCACCAGTGTCGGCCCGTTGACCTCGCCGCGCACCTCGGCCAAGAGACCGCCGAGCTTGCGGTCATTCCATAAAACGTCGTTTGGCCACTTAAGACGCACGTCGCGCAACCCATAAGCCTCGAGCGCATCAGCTACCGCCACACCCGCGGCAAGCGTGAGGCCGGCGAGTTCGCCAGGCCCCCCGGCGAAGCGCCAAAGCATCGACAGCATGAGATTATGGTACGGCGTCGCAATCCAGCGCTGGCCGCGCCGACCGCGACCGGCGGGCTGCGCCTCGGCGAGGCAGGCGGCTCCGCTTTCGAGCGTTTCGGCATGCTCAAGAAGATAGCGGTTCGTGGAATCCACCTCTTCCAGCACGGTGAGTGCGCGCTGCAAACGAACCCCACCGTCGGCGAGCAACTTCAGGATGCGTCGGGCGTCGAGCGGCTCGAGCGGCTGCGCGAGCCACGCCCGGATCGCCTTGCAGACAGCGGCGCGGGTGACGCCCAATTTCGCGCCAAGATCGGTGCCGGAATGAAAGCTGCCATCCGCCAACAGGCGCAGCAGGGCTGACCGGGTGCTCATGGCCGAATTCTAAGGCATGCGCCGCTGGCGGCGCAGCGCGTCAGCCGCGCCGGCAGCGGTCGCCTGGGCTAGCGTGGCAAACGTGCGTACCAGCCGTGCCGCGGTGTTGTGTCAGCTCCGCGGCGTATCAAGCCCGCAAAGTTTCTCAACGTTTTTCACGATGGCGGCAGAATCAAGCTCTGCGTCACCCAGTCCGATAAGTGCGTTCAGTTGCTGGGCGACGAGTGCCGCGCCCGGCAGGAACATGCCAAGCGTATGAGCCGTTTCCATCACGATCCGCAGGTCCTTTTGGTGGAGCTTCACTTTGAAGCCCGGCTTGAAGTCGTGATCGAGCATGCGCTTGCCATGCACCTCGAGGATCTTGCTGCCGGCAAAGCCGCCCATCAACGCCTCACGCACCTTGGCCGGATCGACGTTGTTGCGGCGCGCGAAAGACAGCGCCTCGCTCACTGCCTCGATCGTGACGCCGACCACGATCTGGTTGCAGGCCTTCGCAACCTGGCCGGCACCATGCGCGCCGACATGCACGATGTTCTTGCCAAGGCAGTCGAACAGCGGTTTCACGCGCTGGAAGCTCTCCTCCTTGCCACCCACCATGATCGAGAGCGTGGCGTTGACCGCGCCCACCTCGCCACCAGAAACCGGCGCGTCCAGCATCTCGACGCCTTTGGCCGCGAGGTCGTGCGCGAAGCGCCGCGTTTCAACCGGCGAGATCGTGCTCATGTCCACCACCACCTGGCCAGCGCGGGCACGCTCGATGACGCCGCCGGCGCCAAAAATCACCTGCTCGACGTCCGGCGTATCCGATACCATGACGAAGATCACGTCAGCATGTGCGGCGACCTCCGCAGCGGAGCCACAGCCCTGCGCGCCCTCCATAACCAGCGATTCCATTGTGGTTGGCCGGCGTCCGTGCACCCACAGCTTGTGCCCCGCGCGCATCAGGTTCTGCGCCATGGGGCGACCCATGATTCCGAGGCCTATGAATCCGATCTTGGTGGACATTTGTCAGTCTCCTTTTAGGTGTCAGGCGAATAGTGTCAGCCGCAGCGGCAGGATCAACGGGGACAGCACTGCGCTCCAGTCAATCATCAGACCAGCGGCCTCGGTACGATCGACCAGCAATACCGCCTGACCGTCGTGGGCGAATCCGATCGACTGCCCGGCCGGGTCCAAGCCGCCGTAACTGCATCAGTTGGCGGGCGGGTTGAGCAGATTGGGTGGCTTGCCGGTCGTGAGCGCCGCGACCAGGTTGCGCGCCGCAAGCATCGCCATGTTGAAGCGCGTACGGTGCGTCGAACTGGCGATGTGGGGCGCCAGCACGACATTCTTGAAGCGCAGGAATGCCGGGTTGAGCTTGGGCTCGCTTTCGAACACATCGAGGCCGGCGGCGGCAATCTTGCCGGACTTGAGCGCCTCGATCAGCGCCGCGTCATCGACCACGCCGCCGCGCGCCGCGTGGATCAGCATGGCGGTAGGCTTCATGCGCGCGAGCTGCTGGGCGCCGATCAGATGATGGGTGGCCGGCGAATATGGCGTATGCAAGGTCACGATGTCTGACTCGGCAAGTAGCGTGTCGAGCGGGGCATAGGTCGCGCCGAACTCCCGTTCAATGTCAGCGTCGACACGTTTGCGGTTGAAATAGAGGACCTTCATGTCGAAGCCGCGCGCGCGCCGTGCCACCGCCTGTCCGATCCGGCCCAAGCCCACGATTCCGAGCGTCGCGCCCGCCACGTCTTGCCCGAGAAATTGCTTTAGCTTCCAGCCGTGCCACTCGCCAGCACGCAACCACGCCTCGGCCTCGGTCAACCGCCGCGCCGTCGCCAGAATTAGTGCCCAGGTGAAATCGGCGGTGGCGCTGTCGAGCACCCCGGGGGTGTTGGTCGCCAGCACCCCACGCGCCGAACACGCCTTGAGATCGATGTTGTTGAAGCCGACCGCGATGTTGCATACCGCCTTGAGATTCGGGCAGCGCGCGAGCAACGCGTCATCGACCCGATCGGTCAGCACCGTGAGGGCGCCGTGCTTGTCAGCCAGGTGCTCGGCAAGCTCCACCGGCGTGAACGGCGCATCGGACTGGTTTGCGGATACCTCGAAGTGCTCGGCGAGGTAGTCAAGGACCTCGTCGAACACCTCGCGCGTGACTTGTACTCTCGGCTTCATATAGCGCCTGGCGGGGAATCAATTCGGCCAACCACGGCCCCCGCGCAACACATACACACTACACGACGTTTGTATTCCCCGCGCGGCCTTAGTTCCATCTGCACCATGCGTTCGCTCCTGCAGACGCCCGGCAGTGTCAGTCGCCCTTCGAGTGCAAGGACTGCCAAAGGTCGACCAGCAGCATGATGACACCGATCAGTACCACGACTGTAAGCGCGACCTCATTAAGCTTGACCACGGGCGCTGCGAGATATGCGAGCACGAGCGTGGCGGCCACGATCGCTGCAAAATGCTTGTATTTCATTTTCTGGGTCTCCTTGTCCGTCTCGCAATTAGTCGTCGGCAACTTGCGCAGTCAGCCAACGCGCGGTGCGCAACAGGCGCGCGTCGCGGTGACGCTGGCCGACAAGCTGAACGCCGAGGGGCAAACCATTCGCGCCGTGCAACAACGGTAGCGCGAGTGCCGGCATGCCGCAGAGCGACCAAAGCGTGCAAAACGAGGGGTCGCCCGTCGATGTCAGTCCCTTCGGCGCCGTGCCCGCCACTGCCGGGGTCAATACCGCATCGCAGCGCTCGAACAGCTCGTCGAAGCCCTCGTTCAGAAGCGGAATGCGCGCGAGCGCGGCCTGATACTCGAGCGCGGTGATGGCGCGCCCACGCTCGAGCTGGGCGCGAAGCGCATCGCTCAATTGGTCGCGACCGCGGTCGTACTCATCAACCAGGGCCGCCGCCATCTCCGCCTCCATGATCGTGCGATGCAATTCCAACGCATTGAGGGCACTACCGGGCAGGTTCACTTCCACGACACGGTCGCCCAGAACCTCAACCAACTCCGCAAACGCCTCGCGGGTGTCCTCATCGGTGCGCTCCCACAGCGGCGTCTTGATGAGAGCAATCGTCGGTGGCAATGGCGGCTCGCCGGCCGCGATGTCGCGAAATGGAACGCGTGCGCGCGGCCGCGTATCCGGATCGCGCTCATCGTGCCCCACGAGCACCTCGCAGGCGAGCGCGATGTCCTCTATCGTGCGCGCGAAGACGCCCATCTGGTCGAGTGTGCGCGACAGCCTGAGTACGCCGTGGCGCGAAATCAGTCCATGTGTCGGCTTGAAGCCGTACACGCCGCAATATGCCGCCGGCCGGATTACCGAGCCGTTGGTCTGGCTGCCGAGCGCGAGCGGCACCATGCCAGCGGCGACTGCGGCGGCAGACCCGCTCGACGAGCCGCCCGGCGTATGCTCCGGGTTGTGGGGGTTGCGCGTCTTGCCGGGCGTATAGGTCGCACATTCCGTCGTCACCGTCTTGCCCATGATCACGGCGCCCGCGGCGCGCAGCATCGAGACCACGGTGGCGTCGTGCGCCGGCGTGCGCCCGGCGTGCAGAACCGTGCCGTCCTCGGTCGGCATGTCTTCCGTGTCAATGATGTCCTTGATACCGACTGGCACGCCGTGCAGCAGCCCAACCGGCTGGCCTTTGCTCCGGTCCTCGTCGCGTGCACGCGCCTGATTGAGCGCGTACTCCGGGTCGAGGAATTGCCAGGCCTGAACCTGATCTTCGACCTCGCCCACGCGCGCCAGGCAGTTCTCCATCAACTGCTCGGAGCCCATTGTGCCGTCGTGGATCGCGCGCGCCGCATCCGCCGCGCTGAGCCAGTAGAGCTGTGACGCGTCCATTTTCAACCGTAGAACAGGCCCGGCAGCCAGAACATGATCTGCGGGAACATGTAGACCGCGAACATGGTCACGAAGACCATCGCCAGAAACGGGAAACAGCCCCTGAAGATCGTCCACAGCTGCACGTGCGGTGGGGCAATGCCTTTTAGATAGTAAGCCGACATCGCCATCGGTGGAGTCAGGAACGATGTCTGGAGGTTGAGCGCGATCAGGATGCCGAACATCATCGGGTCGACGTTGAAGTGCGGCAGGAGCGGCAAGAAGATGGGCACGAAGATGATGATGATCTCGGTCCACTCCAGCGGCCATCCGAGCAGGAAAATAATGACCTGCGACAGGATCAGGAACAGGATCGGATTCAGGTCGAGCCCAAGCACGAACTGCTTGATGATGCCTTCCCCGCCCAGATACGAAAACACCGACGAAAACGTCCAACTGCCGACGAACAGGAAACAGATCATGGCCGAGGTGCGCGCCGTGAGGTATACCGCCTCCTGAAGACGCACCCAGTTCAGCGCGCGGTACGCCGCGGCAAGCACAAGGCTGCCGAGTGCGCCGATCGCTGCCGCCTCCGTCGGCGTCGCCAGGCCAAAGATAATCGAGCCAAGCACCGCGACGATCAGTACCGCGAGCGGCACGAACGCCTTGGCGAGGAGGATCGCCGCCGTGGTCCAGGGGACGTTCGCCTCGTCTTCAGGCAGCTTGGGAGTCAGCTTCGGATTTAGAGTCGCGCGGGTAATCACATAAGCGACATACAGTCCGGCCAGCAGAAGCCCCGGCAGCATGGCAGCCGCGTACAGGCGCACCACCGAAACCGAGGCCGCGGCCGCGTATACGATCAGCATGATCGAGGGCGGAATTAGGATGCCGAGCGTGCCGCCGGCGCAGATCACGCCGGAGGACAGCTTCTGGTCGTAGCCTGCCTTGAGCATGGCCGGCAACGCCAGCAGGCCCATCAGGGTGACCACGGCCCCCACGATGCCGGTCGCGGTGGCGAACATCGCGCAAGTCAGAAGCGTCGCCACCGCCATGGAGCCCGGGACATGACGCAGCGCGACCTGCAGGCTGTAGAACAGGCGATCGAGGATGTTGGCGCGCTCAACTACATACCCCATGAACAGGAATAGTGGTACGGCAACGAGCACGTCGTTGCTCATGATGCTCCAGGTGTTCTGCGTCAGCAGGTAGAACAACCGGTTCTCGAACAACTCCTGGCCGGGCTGGTAGTAGGCGTAGAAACCGAAGGCAACGCCCATGCCCATGAGGGTAAAGGCAATCGGAAAGCCGAGCAGGATAAGAAAAATGAATATCCCGAGCATCATCAGGGCGACAACGGGATCACTCATTTGGCGCCCTCCGCCTTTGTCTCGGTTGCATGCATAAGCACGGTCTCCGTCTCTTCGACGTCGTGCAGCCGTGGGGGCCAGCGGTTCTCACGGATGCACGAAATGCACCGGAGCACCTCGGCAAGACCCTGCAAGGCGAGCAATGCCGCGCCGAACGGAATCAGCATCTTCAGGTGCCATATCGGGATACCGATCGGGCTGTTCGAGCTCACCTCGCGGATCCGGAACGCTTCGGCACCGTAGCCCCAACCGGCATAGACGAGGGCGAGGACGCCCGGGTAGAAGAACAGGGCATACAGCACGAGTTCGACGATCGCCTGGGTACGCGGTCGCCACATGCGATAAATGAAGTCGCCGCGAACATGGCCGTTGCGCGACAGGGTGTAGGCACCAGCCATGAAGAACAGCGCGCCATACATGAGATAGCTCATGTCGAACGCCCAGCTCGTCGGGTCGTTAAGCGCGTAGCGTACGAATACTTCGTACGAAGTGCCGAATGTTAGGATGATGATGCACCACGCGAATGCGTGACCGACCATTCTGTTCAACTGGTCGATCCCGTAAATAATCTTGTCAATCATGTGCGCTCCCGCACGTACGACGAAATGGGGCGGCACCAGAGGGTGCCGCCCCGCCTAACGTCCTCTAGGTTACTTGCACTCTGCGCCGGCGCCAGGAAGCTTCGTCTTGAAGACGTGCTCATACCCCATATTGAACGGGGCATCGTTGGCCGCCCAGTAGTAGACGACGTCCTTCGCCCACGCCTTCTGCGAGTCCACGACCTTCTTGAAGAACGGATCTGCCGCGGAGAGCCGAGCGGAAAGCACGTCCCAAGCCTTGAGTTGCGCCTGGAAAACCGAGACCGGCGTACGAAGCACGTTGACCTTGTCCTTGTCGATCAGTTTCCTGAGGTCCTTCGGGTAATTCGCCATCGCGGTCCAGTAGTTCGCCTGCGACGCCGCTTCGACACCGTAGCGCCAGATCGCCTGCAGGTCCTTCCCCATCGCGTCCCACTTCTTCTTGTTGACCAAGATTTCGAAGAACTCCATCGCCTGGTGGAACGAACCGAGCTCGTAGTTCTTGATCACGTCCTGCGCGCCGAAGCGACTGTCGGAGGTCGGGTTGTTGAACTCGAAGGCATCAATTACGCCGCGCTCCAGTGCCGGGACGATCTCGCCGCCCGGGAGCTGTGTCACCTTGGCGCCCATTTCCTGGAACAGGTCGGCGGCAAGACCCACGGTGCGGTACTTGAGACCCTTCAACTGCTTGGCATCCATGATCGGCTTCTTGAACCAGCCGAGCGGCTGGGTCGGCATCGGCATGGCAAAGAAGCCCACGTAGTTGAAGTTCATCTTCTTCAACAATTCCTGGTAAAGCTCAAGCCCGCCGCCACGATAGATCCAGGACAGCGTCTGGAATGCGTCCATGCCGTTGATCGGACCGGAACCGAAAAGCGAGGCGACCTTGGACTTGCCGTACCAGTACACCGGCACCGTATGACCGGCATCGAGCACGCCCTTGGACACCGCGTCGTTCACCTCGAAGGCCTTGACCACCGCGCCGGAAACTAGGTAGTCGATGCGCAATCTCCCACCCGCCATCTCGTTCACGCGCGTCACGAACTCCTGCGCAAACTCGTTGAAGATGTCGGTGGCGCTCCAGGCACCCTGCATCTTGATGACAATGGGTGCTGCGGGTACCGAGATCATCGGGAAGCCGGCTACAGCAGCGCCGGCGGTGCCTGCGGCCGCGCTCGCCAGGAACTTGCGTCGCCCGGTAGAGGGCGAATCGGACTTGATTTCGGACTTCTTGGTTTGCTTCACCTGCATGACATCCTCCTGTGGCTAGGTTTCTTGGATGGTGCAACAACAACCAGCGTACAGCGATCCGTCGGCCCCGCTATCTCCGCGCCGGTGGATTTTTATCATGAGCGGGCTACTCTAGCCCCAATTTCGCGGCATGACCACAGCCCGCGCAATGCATTTCACCTGACGAAACGCACTGGTCTGTCCGCGAAATTGCGCTGCCATTGCGCTGCGCGTAGCGTATGGGGCGCCCATGGTCAGCGTACCCATTGAGACCCCAGCGGCCCCACGTCCCCTGCGCGTCGGTTTGTTCGTCACCTGCCTCGTAGACCTGATGCGCCCGCGCATCGGCTTCGCCGCGCTGGCGCTTCTCGAGCGCGCGGGCGCCGAGGTAGTAGTTCCAGCTGCCCAGACCTGCTGCGGGCAGCCCGCCTACAACTCCGGCGATGTGGACGCCTCGCGGACGCTCGCGCGCAAACTACTTAAGGAGTTCTCGGGCTGCGACTATGTCGTCGCCCCTTCGGGCTCCTGTGCCGGAATGATCCGCGTCCACTACCCTCGCCTGTTCGAAGGCCTGCCCGAGCGAGAGGCGATTAACGATCTCGCGGTCCGCACCTATGAGCTGACCGATTTTCTGGTGAACGTGGCGAAGCTCAGCGACGTGCCGGGACGTTTCTCCGGACGCATTGCCTATCACGATTCCTGCTCAGGCTTGCGGGAGCTTGGCGTCAAGCAGCAGCCGCGCGTACTGCTCGCCCATGTCCCCGGTGCGACACTGGTGGAACTTACCGAACCGGAGAGCTGCTGTGGCTTCGGTGGCACCTTCTCGGTCAAGTTCGGTGACATCTCTGCACGCATGGCCGACAACAAGTGCGCACAGGTTGTCGCGTGCGGCGCCGACACGATCGTCGCGGGCGATCTCGGCTGCCTGCTGCACCTCGAAGGGCGATTGCGCCGCCAGGGCGACACCCGGACCCGGGTGCTACACATCGCCGAGGTGCTTGCGGGCGATGTGCGGGGACGCACAAGTGCCGGGGGAGACCGGATTTCGGAAGCGGCCACGGGTGAACGCACATGAAACTTGCCGCCGCTGATTTCAAAAGCAAGGCCGCCACAAACCTCGCCAATCCCTCACTGCAGCGCGCACTGACGCGCCTGCAAGAACGCTTTGTCGGCGCCCGCGCCAAGGCGCTAGCCGAGCTGCCGGCGGTGGCGCCGCTGCGCGATGCGGCCGCTGACATCCGCGCGCATACGCTCGAAAACCTGGATCACTACCTCACACAGTTCGAGCAACGCGTGCAGGAGTCCGGCGGCAAGGTGCACTGGGCGTCGGATGCGGCTGCCGTGAACCGCATCCTGCTCGACATTGCCCGCGCCTACGGCGTGCGGCGGGTGGCGAAATCCAAGTCGATGGTCACCGAGGAATGCGCAGTCAACGAGGCACTCGGCGCTGCCGGTATCGACGTTGTCGAAACCGATCTTGGCGAGTACATCCTGCAGCTCGCCAAGGAGCCGCCCTCGCACATCGTCGCGCCGGTGGTGCACAAGAACAAGGAGGAGATCGCCGATCTCTTCGCGCGGCATCATCGGCGACCGCGCCAGACGGGCATCCCGGAACTCTGCCGTGAGGCACGCGAGATATTGCGCCCGAAGTTCCTCGCGGCCGACATGGGCATTAGCGGCGCGAATTTCCTGATCGCCGAGACCGGCTCGGCACTGATCGTGACCAATGAAGGCAATG
>LJVB01000100.1 GCA_001304215.1 Acidithiobacillales bacterium SM1_46
GCCACCGGAAACGGTGGACTATAGTTTTTACACCAGCTCACAGCGTTTTCCCATATCGTCCCGAGGGACTTGCATGCACACATTCGCGCTCGGCCACGCGGCCTGCGCCGACTGGCAGGAAGCCGCACGCCGCTGCCTGGCGCAGATTGGCGACGCGCCGCGTGCCAATCTCGGTTTCCTGTACGTCACCGATCATTTTGCCGGTGATCTCGAGGCCATCCTCTCATACTTGAAGGACGAAACCGGGGTCGAGGAATGGGTCGGGAGCGTCGGTATCGGCATCTGCGCGACGGGGCGGGAGTACTTCGACGAACCAGCGCTGGCGGCGATGCTCGCGACCTTTCCGGCGCAGAACTTCCGGGTCTTTTCGGGCATCGAGCACGACCTCGAAGAGCTGGGACCAGACTGTGCCCAATGGGCGGAACACGCGACGGCAAGCCTCGCCGTGGTCCACGCCGATCCGAGCAATTCAAAAACTCCCCTGCTGGTGGAAGCGCTCGCGCAGGCACTACCGGCGGGCTTCCTGGTCGGAGGCATCACTTCCTCACGCCATGGCCACAGGCAAGTCGCGAATGTCGTGACCCACGGTGGACTCTCAGGCGTGTTATTCGCCGCCGAGCAAGGTGTTGTCACCGGACTTACCCAGGGGTGCTGCCTAATGGGGCAAAAACACCAGATCAGCGAGGCACGAGGTCAGGTGCTTGCACGCCTCGATGGCCGGCCGGCGCTGGAGGTCTTCAACGAAGAAGTAGGCGATATTCTGGCGAGCGATCCACAACGTGCCGCCGGCTACATCTTCGCGGCACTCCCGATCCATGGCTCCGATACCGGGGATTATCTGGTGCGCAACATCATCGGCATTGATCCCGAGAAGAATCTGCTCGCGGTGAGCGACCAGCTCGAAGTCGGGGAAGCGCTCCAGTTCTGCCGGCGCGATGTGCGCACCGCACAGGAAGACCTTCTGCGCATGCTACGAGACGTGAAGCGCCGCTGCCCGAAGCCGCCACGCGGCGGCGTGTATTATTCCTGCGTCGGCCGTGGCCGCAACATGTTTGGCGAGCGCTCCGAGGAACTGCTCACGATCCAGCAGGAGCTTGGCGACTTCCCGCTGGTCGGCTTCTTCGCGAACGGCGAGATCTCCCACGATCGGCTCTACGGATACACCGGCGTGCTTACGGTCTTTGTCTGACCGGCTGCATCCAACGACCGGCGTCAGCTCCTCGCGGCGAGCAGGACGCGAACGTCGTGCACGATGTCGTCGATGGGCGCATCGTTCTTGAGCATCACCCGCAGCTTGCCGGACGCATCCTTGACCATCATGCCGCCGAAATGGGCTATCACGGGCTGCGTCGCGCCGGGCTTGGGCTCAGCCTGGAACGCGACCTTGTAGTCGCGCGTCACGGTAGCGATCTCGGCCTCGGTGCCGGTCAGGCCAACAAAGCCGGGGTGGAACTTCGGCACAAAGCCCGCCAGCTGCGCGGGTGTATCGTGCGCCGGATCCACGCTGACGAAGACCACCTGCACACGCCCGGCTTCAGGGCCGAGGCGCTGCATGACTTGCGCGAGGCGGTTCAGCGTCGGCGCGCAAATGTCCGGGCAATGGGTGTAACCGAAGAACAGCACCACGACCTTGCCGCGGTAGTCGGAAAGCCGCGCGCGCTGGCCAGTGTGGGCGGTGAGCTCGAAATCCCCTCCCCAGTCCACGGCACTGATATCGGTGCCCCTGAACTGGCGAGCTGGAGGATTGCATCCGGCGACGCTTGCTGCGAGGAGCAGTGTGGCCAGAACAGAAAGAAATATGCGCATCAGTACAGTGCCGAGTGCAGCGCCTCACGGATCAGCAGCCGATAGTGGTCAACCAGCAGCAGCGCGAACAGCAGCGCTAGATACTGGATCGAGTAACCAAACGTCCTGCGCGCAACGGCATCGTCGTCAGTGCGATAAAGCCGCACCGCGTAGTACAGGAAGCCGGCATTGAGCAGCATGGCACCAAGGAGATAGGCCCAACCACTCATTTTGGTCGCGAAGGGCATGATCGTAACCGCGGACAGCAGCACGGTGTACAGCAGGATCTGCAGGCGCGTGAACGAACGTCCATGGGTCACCGGCAGCATGGGAATTCCGACCTTGGCGTATTCCTTCTCCCGATAGAGCGCAAGCGCCCAGAAGTGTGGCGGCGTCCACACGAAAATGATCAGGAACAGGATCAGCGCGTCGGAGCCTACCTGCCCGGTAATCGCGGTCCATCCGAGCACCGGGGGCGCTGCACCCGCGGCGCCGCCGATCACGATGTTCTGCGGCGTGGCATGCTTCAGATAGACGGTGTAGATGAACGAATAGCCGATGAGCGAGAAGAAGGTCAGCAGTGCCGTAAGGGTGTTCACCTGTAGCACCAGAATCGCCATCGACAGAATGCCGAGCGCCACCGCAAACGTCAGCGCCTCGCCGGTCGTCAGCTGCCCTGTTGGAATCGGGCGCCCGCGGGTACGCGCCATCTGCGCATCCGCCCGCCGGTCGATTACCTGGTTGATCGCCGCCGCTGAGGCCGCCGCGAGCGCAATCCCAAGCGTGCCATAAAAGAACGCGCCGAGCGGAAGCAGCCCGGGACTGGAAAGAAACATGCCGACGATCGCCGTAAAGACTATCAACGCCACGACACGCGGCTTGGTCAGTTCGAAGTACTCGCGCGCCAGAACCCCCGCGCGCCGCGGCTCGCTGGCTTCGGTCGGCAGCGCCGCCGCATCGGATTCAATTCTTGCCTTGCTCATGGTTCGCTCAAGTTCAGGTCTTCGGCGCACGTACCACGTGGTAGAGGGTCACCAGGCTCATCAGCAGCAGGGCCGAAGCCGCGCTGTGTCCCACGGCCACGGCCAGCGGCAGGTGCAAAACTACCTGCATGACCCCCAAAACGGCGGCGAAAGATAGCATTATCAGGACCAGCAGGCCATATCGGCACAGGTTCTCCTCATTGCCGACCCGCAGAATATGCATCGCCAACCATCCCCCGTAGAGCAGCGTTACCAGCGCCCCGACCCGATGGGCCATGTGCAAAGCCGTAGCCGCCGGCAGGTTGAGCAAACGGCTCTCGTAGTCGATGCCGAGATCCTGCCAGAGGGTAAATCCATCCAGCACCTCCATGCCCGGCCACCAGCTGCCCTGACAAGTCGGGAAATCCGGGCAGGCGAGACCCGCGTAGTTGACCATCGACCAGCCGCCTAGGGCGAACTGCAGCGAGGCGAACACAAGCAGAATCAGCGTTCGCGGGCGAAGCGAACGGGCGATCGCACTCGCGCTGACCGAGCGGAAGAAGCGCTGCTCACGCATCACGATCCACCACAGCAGCGCGAGCACTGTCATGCCGCCGACGATCTGCATCATCTGCACCAGCGGTTTATAACGGTGCGTAAACGTGAGCACGCCGAGCACTGTGAGGCTTGCCACCAGAAGCGCGGTCATCCCGGGTATCAGCACCTGCTGGCTACGCTTGCGCTTCTTGAGCTGCCAGCCCAGCACCGTTAGCCGCAGCAATACGAAAGCGAGTGATACCGCGATGGCGCGCTGCGTGGTCTCCTTCCAGACGCGTTCGCCGGTCTCTTTGCGCTCGCCCTCATAGCTCTTGGCGCGTTCGATGTCCTGGGCGGTCAGCGGGGCGAACAGCTTTCCGTAGCAGCCCGGCCAATCGGGACAACCGAGCCCGGCCTCGGACAGACGCGCATATGCATTGAACACGACCGAGCTCAGCGCGATCAGCGCCGCCCACAGCGCCATGCGAAAGAACTTGGCCGACTTGGATGACTTGAGCATTCAGCCAACGCGCGAGACGCGCAGCAGGCGCGCAAGATCCTTGCGCATTCCGCCCGCGTCGAAGCCGGCGGGATAGCCGAGCACCAGGTTGCCGAGCGGATCGATGAGATACACCCGGCCGGCGGGCTCACCCGGCATCGCGAGCTCCGCGCGCAACGCCTCGATGGCGCGCGATTGACCTGTCCATCCTTCCATGCCGGCGTACGCGGAAATCGTCTTGGCGAAATCGACTCGCGCTACGACATCCTGCGCAACGAATATCCGCTGGATGCGATCCGCCTCCTTGCCTTGCGCCAATACCACCTGCTGCAGCTTGTAGAGGGTGTCGCGGCAGGGCGCTGGGCAGGCAGCCGGCCCGATGTAGAGCAACGTCCACTTGCCGCGCAGTCGGGCCAGCGAGCGGGGCGCGCCATCGGCCGCCTCAAAGGCGAGGTCGGTGAGCGGGCGTGCCGGCGTCACCAGCTCGCCGTAGTTGCCAGTGCGTTCCGCGTGCCAGCCGGTGAGGTACAGCGTCCAGGCGATGACAACCGGCAGCAAGGCGATGCCCAGCAGTGCGAGCAGGATGCGCCGGCCATGCCACCGCTTTGCCACACCGATATGCTGCGTCTCTCCTGCCATCAGGCCGCCTCCTCGTCCTCGGCGCTTGGTGCGGCGCGCCCGGCGCGCACGCCGAGATAGACATATACCGCAAGCAGCGCCACCGCCAGTGCAAACCACTGGAAAGCATAGCCCTGGTGCACGGCAATGCCGGCATCGAGCCGTGTCCAATGGCGTTCAAACCCGCCTGCCGGGCTTTGCGGATCAAGCAGCACGACGACCGGTTGTACCTGAAAGCCGGCCGCGGCGCGGTAGCTGGCGAGGTCGAGGTACGGCCATACCAACTGCCAGGCGCCCGCGCCAGGTGGTGCGACGAGCTTAAGCGGCACCTCGGAGGGCAGCGTCGCGACGCCCAGTACCTCCACTGGCTCGCTCGGGGTATCGATCTGGGGCGGGCGGGCGCGGCTCTCGCCAAGCGGCACCCACCCACGGTTAACCAGTATGCGCATGTCGCTGTCCTCGATTCGCAGCGGCGTCAGAACATGATAGCCAGCCTGGCCCTGCTGAACTCGATTGTCGAGCAGGATCTGGAAACGTGGCTCATAGACGCCACGCACACGTACACGATGAAAGCGCAGCGCCTCGGCTGATTCCTGGTGACGACTGATCCAGACCGGCTCATCACGCGACAGCGCGTCGTACTGCGCCTGCAGCTGGCGTTTCTCCTCGGCGCGCTGCAACTGCCACCATCCGAGAAGCAGAAAGATCGGCAGCAGCACCAATACCGAGGCAGTAAGGGCCAAGGATGGACGAAATGAACGATTCATTGCGATCGGGACATCACACCGTGGAGGCCGGCGGCGGCGTGTCATCTAGTATAATCCAGGCTTCCTTCCGCCAACGGTCTGCCGACATGATTGCCAAGCTATTCGTCATCGCCATGCTCGTCGCCATTTTTGTGAGTCTGTTCTCGGCGCTGGTGTTTCTGTTCCGTGACAAGAAGGGCAGCCATCGAACCGCCAAGGCCCTGACGTGGCGCATCGGACTTTCCATCACGCTATTTTTATTACTGATGGCCAGCTTCTATTTCGGGATCATCCCGCCGCAGGGGTTATCAGCACGCTGATGACGTCGAGCTGAAGCGAGCCCAAGAAAAAAAGGGCGCTGCCGGCCGGCAGCGCCCTTCTTCTAATAATGCGCGCCAATAGTACTGGCTAGAACCAGTACACGAAGATGAACAGGAACAGCCAAACCACGTCGACGAAGTGCCAGTACCAGGCGACGGCCTCGAAACCGAAATGATGGTCGGGGCGGAAGTGGCCCTTCAGCGCACGGCCGAGAATCACGATCAGCATGATGGTGCCAAGCGTCACGTGGAATCCGTGGAAGCCGGTGAGCATGAAGAACGTCGCACCGTAGATGCCGGTCTTCATGGTGAGGCCCATCGCCGTGTAGGCATGGATGTATTCAAAGGCCTGGAGCGAGAGGAACGTGACACCCAACGCGACCGTGAGGAACAGGCCAGTGATAAGTTGTGCGCGATTGCTCTTGAGCAGTCCCCAGTGCGCCCAGGTAATCGTGGCGCCGGAGCTGAGCAGGATCGCAGTGTTGATCGCGGGGATGCCCCACGCCCCCATGGGCGAGAACTGGCTGGCAGCCGGCGTCATGTCAGGCTCGATTGCGATCGGCCCCTTGGGGCCGGCGCTCGGCCAGTGGAAGTCGAATCCGGGCCACAACAGTTCCGTGTCACCGAGCCACGGACCTGCCCAATGCCGGACGTAGAACAGCGCGCCAAAGAAGGCCGCGAAGAACATCACCTCGGAGAAGATGAACCAGGACATGCCCCAGCGGAATGAACGGTCGACCTGCGCGTTGTATTTGCCGCCTTCGCTTTCGCCGATTACTTCACCGAACCAGCGGAACATCACCCAAATCAGGATCGCGGCACCGACGATGGCAATCCACTTGCCAAAACCAACACCGTTGATGGCAAGCACGAAACCCAGCGCGAGCGAGAACAGGCCGGCCGACGTGACGATGGGCCACGGGCTCGGATTGGGCAGATAGTAACCACCATTGGCTGCGGACATACTCTCGATCCTCTCAGTTGAGATTATTTTGACTCTTACCTATCCCCCGGCGGCGTGCGCATGATGATCATGCGCGCCGGGAATCGGATCCTGTGGAGCGGCGCCATAGCGTTGCGCCGACGCCTTGTCGGTGTTGAAGAACGCGTACGACAGCGTGATCGTTCTCACTTCGCGATCAACGCCTGCATCCACCACAAAGCGCACCGGCATCTCGCGCGACTCGCCGGCCTTCAGAGTCTGCTGCGTGAAGCAGAAACACTCGAGCTTCTTGAA
Organism: Acidithiobacillales bacterium SM1_46; assembly: GCA_001304215.1. GTDB lineage: Bacteria > Pseudomonadota > Gammaproteobacteria > Acidiferrobacterales > Sulfurifustaceae > SM1-46. The sequence continues at coordinate 6,705 of LJVB01000100.1, forward strand.
GTGGGTCGCGGTCACAAACGGGGTGACGCTTGGCACCGCCTGCGCCGTGATCGTCTCGTCAGTCGGATTGCGTACCAGGTACTTCACTTCGTAAACCTGGCCTGGATGCACCTCGAGCTTCTTCACCAGCGGGCGAAATTCCCAGGGAAGGCCACTGTTGGTGTTGCCGGTAAACTCCACTGTAATCGTACGCGCGGAATCAACCGCCTCGGTGCCGACCGCTTGCGCATCGGTACGCCCGGTCCTGCCGCCGATACCGGTTGCCTTGCAGAGCACGTCATAAAGCGGCGCCATCAGGTAACCGAAGCCGAACATCGCGACCACGACGATCACGAGATTACGTACCGTCTTGCGGGTACCGTCAGCCGCTTTGGCTCGCTCGCTCATCCACCCACCTTGTGTAAGAAGCTGCTGACGAAGAATCCGACCACTACGAGCAGCAATACCGCGACCGTGATGCGTATGTTGCGGCGCTGCTGCGGTGTCAGGTTGCGATCATTACTCATATAAAGTTCCTCGGTCTCGATGCCAGGCCCATATGCCCGGCATCGAGAGACAGGGATTACTTGACCTTCGGCGGGGTCGCAAACGTGTGATACGGGGGCGGCGACGGTACCGTCCACTCCAGACCCTCTGCCCCTTCCCAAACCTGGCTAGTCGCCTTCTGACCGGCGCGGATCGACTGCATCGCGTAGTAAAAGAAGATCAGCTGGGCGGCGATCGTCATGAAGGCACCAATCGTCGACCACTGGTTGAACTCAACAAACTGCAGCGAGTAATCCGGGATACGGCGCGGCATGCCGGCGAGGCCCAAGAAGTGCTGCGGGAAGAAAGTCAGGTTGAACCCGATCATCGTCAGCCAAAAATGCCACTTTCCAAGCGTCTCGTTGTACATGTGACCGGTCCACTTCGGCAGCCAGTAGCTGACCGCACCGAACAACCCGAACACCGAGCCGCCGATGATGACGTAGTGGAAATGCGCCACCACGAAATAGGTGTCGTGATACTGGAAGTCCGCTGGCGTGATGGACAGCATCAGGCCCGAGAGCCCGCCGATCGTAAAGATGAACACGCCGCCGATCGCCCACAGCATCGGCGTTTCGAAGGTCATCGCGCCCCGCCACATGGTCGAGACCCAGTTGAACACCTTCACACCGGTCGGCACCGCGATCAGCATGGTGGCGTACATGAAGAACAGCTCACCCTGCAGCGGCATGCCGACCGTATACATGTGGTGCGCCCACACGATGAACGACAAGAACGCGATCGACGCGGTGGCGTAAACCATCGTCTCATAGCCAAATAGCGGCTTGCGCGCGAAGGTCGGGATGATCGTCGAAAACACGCCAAACGCCGGCAGTACCAGGATGTAGACCTCTGGATGGCCGAAGAACCAGAACACGTGCTGGAACAGTACCGGGTCGCCGCCATAGGCCGCATCGAAGAAATGCGTGCCGAAGTGGCGGTCGGTGAGCAGCATCGTAACCGCGCCCGCAAGCACCGGCAACGACGCGATCAGCAGGAAGGCGGTAATGAACCAGCCCCACGCGAACATCGGCATCTTCATGAGCGTCATGCCGGGCGCGCGCATGTTGAGAACGGTGGCGATGATGTTGATCGACCCCAGGATCGAGGAAATACCGAGCATGTGGATCGAGAGAATCGTAAAGTCCACGCCCGGGCCGCTCTGCTGGACATTGAGCGGCGGATAGAGCGTCCAGCCGCCCGCGGGGCCACCGCCCGGCATGAACAGCGACAACATCAGCAGCGTCGCCGCGAACGGCAGGATCCAGAAGCTCCAGTTGTTCATGCGCGGCAATGCCATATCGGGCGCGCCGATCATGAGCGGGATCTGCCAGTTGGCAAGCCCGGTGAAGGCCGGCATGACGAAACCGAAGATCATCACCAGCGCGTGCACGGTGGTCATCTGGTTGAAGAAATGTGGATCCACAATCTGCAGGCCCGGCTGCCAGAGCTCACTACGAATCACCAACGACATGATGCCGCCGACGATCGCCATGGTGAACGCGAACACCAGGTACAGGGTACCGATGTCCTTGTGGTTGGTGGTGGTGAGCCAGCGCATGATGCCGCTCGGATGCTCATCGTGATGTGCAGTTGCCATGCTGAGAATCTCCTGGTGCTTAACCTGGAATACGTTTAGCGTGGACCACGTCACCCGCTTTGTTGCCGAAGCCATTGCGCTCGTAGGTAATAACGGCGGCAAGGTCGAGGTCATTGAGCTGCGCGCCGAAGGCGGCCATCGCGGTACCGGGCTTACCCTTGACGACGATGTTGATGTGCGCCGGGAGCGGGCCGTTGGCGACCTTGCTGCCGGCCATCTTCGGGAACGGACCGACTCCTTCGCCATTCGGACCGTGGCACGCCGCGCAGGTGGTCGCGAAGACCTTCTTGCCGCGCTCGATTAACTCATCCTTGCTGAGCGTCTTGGAGGAATCCGCGGCGGCCTTGGCTGCCTGGTCCTTCTGCACGCTCACCCATTTGTCGAACTCTTCCGGGCTGACGGCCTGCACCACGATCGGCATGTAGCCATGATCCTTGCCGCAGAGTTCCGCGCACTGGCCGCGGTAGATGCCGGGCTCTTCGATCTTGGCCCACATCTCGTTCACGAAACCGGGGATGGCGTCCTTCTTCACGCCGAGCGCTGGCACCCACCAGGCGTGCAATACATCGTTTGCTGTGACGACAAAGCGCACCTTCTTCCCCACCGGCAGGACGATCGGATTGTCGACCTCAAGCAAATAGTGTTCGCCCTTCTTTTCCTTGTTCTCGATCTGGGCGCGCGGGGTGGCAAGATTGCTGAAGAAGCTGACGTCCTGGTCGGGGTAGTCGTACTTCCACTTCCACTGGTAACCCGTAACCTTCACGGTTAGCTCCGACTTGCTGACATCGTCCATTTCAAGGAGCGTCGCAGTCGAGGGAACAGCCATGGCCACCAGGATCAGGAACGGGATGATGGTCCAGACCACTTCCAGGGTCGCACTGCCATGGAACTTGGCCGGCTTCACGCCGCGGCTCTTGCGATGCGCGAAGATGGAATAGAACATCACGCCGAACACGATGACGAAGATCACCACGCAAATGATGATGATCAGGTTGTGCAGCTCGAGCAGCTTGTGGCCAATCGCCGTGACCGGCTTCTGGAAGTTGAGTGCGTAGTCGGCCGAAGCGAGGCCGGACACTACGAGGAGCGAGATACCAAGCAAGAGGCGCGGTACCAGGCCCAGGTGGGGGGTGCTACGAGTCTTCGACATGCTGCTCTCCCGATGCTGAATGCCAGATTTAACCTGCTCGATCCGCCTGCGCTAGCGCCGCGGACACGACACGAAACCCTAGACTGCTCTCACACGTGCACACTGCCGTGGCCTGCGCGCAGCGCGCCTTTCAGCTCCCGCGCGAGCACCTGCCGCGTAACTTCCCCGATCTGCGAACCAATCTCCACGAACCGGCCGTGCGATCCGATACTGAGCCGGGAGGGCGCCGACCGGCGGCGACGCCGCTCGAACCGCACCCGCGCCCAGTAGCGCTGAAACTCGAACTGCTCCTGCCGCTTGCCCTCGCGACGCGCAATCCGGACACGCGTTGGCTCGAGCACGATCCATTCACGGTCGTCATGGTGTCGCGCGAACCACGCCGTCACCACACCGACCAGTACCACCTCGAGTCCGGCGAAGGGCAGAATCATCCATGCCCCCAGCAAGGCGAACCCGACCGTAATGATTGTGAGGAATCCCGCAATGACTCCAAACACCAACCATCCGCCGCGCCGGCTGAGCGATCGGTTAGGACGAAGGAGGATTAAGACTCGGTCCGGCCGAGAATCGGCGGACTGTTGATTCCCATCCATCAGCTCCTCCTCGCTCCCGATACCGCAACGAATCGGCGAGGACCGGGACCCGATGCGCAGCGTTCATTTAATCTAGTCGCGCTGCCTCCCCGATCAAGAAAATCAGGTCAGGGATAAGTTTCTTTGCGGGTCGGCCGGCTTTACGGCGCGCGCAAACTAACACATGGGTTGGGGTGCCGCAATACTGTCAGGTGCCAGCGAAAACGGTTTGTTTTCCAGTGCATTTCCTAGCGAGCTCTCGCAGCCAACGCCCCAGCACGGCGCTCGGCTTATTGTCAGCGGCTAGTGCAAACCGAGCGTGGCAAGGTCGAACAGCGAGACGAGTTCCTCGTGCCGACCGTGAGGGGGCAGACTCGGAAAACGGGCGATCAGCGGCACAGCCAGTCGCTCTCGCAGCGAGGCAATATTTGCCTCGACATGCAACATCGCCGGATCAATGGGATTCGCGACCCATCCGGCAAGCTTCAGGCCACGCGCCTCGATTGCCTGCGCCGTCAGCAGCGCATGATTGAGACAACCGAGCCGCAGCCCGACAACGAGGATGACCGGCAGCGCAAGCGCCGCGGCGAGGTCGGCCATGCTCTCGCGCGGGCCAATGGGAACCGCCCATCCGCCGACGCCCTCCACGACAATATAAGGGGCGAGCGAACGCAAACGGCCATAGTGCACGCCGATCCGCTCGATCTCGATTGGCTTGCCGCCCGCAAGATGCGGGGCGATTGCCGGCTCGAACGCATACGGATTTACGTCATCATAAGGCGCGGCAACGCCGCTCGCCGCGAGCAGAACCTCGGCGTCTTCGCTGCGCAGCCCAAGCGGCGTAGAGCGGCAGCCGCTAGCCACCGGCTTCATGCCGACGGCAGGTATTCCACGCGCCCGGAGCGCGAGCAGCAACATTTGCGCCGCGAGGGTCTTGCCAACACCAGTGTCCGTGCCCGTAATAAACCAACCGGCGCCGGCCGCGCCAATCTTCCCGCCCGCATCGGTGATCGCCTTAGCCATGGGGTCTCTTTACCTCGGAAAGCGGCACGGCTGACATGCCGGAAGACTGCGCCAGCCGTGTGGCCACAGGCGCCCAGGCATGGCCGAACACGACTTCATAGGTTGCCGAAATCCCGCCGTCCGGGCCGTCGCTTGGATAGGCCGCGCGAAACCGCTCGAAGCGCTCACGACCAGTCAACGCGCGCCGGCGTGAGGTGGCAACGTTGTGCGCTCCCAACTGCTTGAGCTCACGTAACAGTGCCGTGACGTCGGCATAACCCAACCGCAGTCGCTCGATATCGAGTACGGGGTCGCTGAACCCGTCGGCCAGCATCCAGTCGCCGATGTCGTGCATATCGACAAACTGGTGCACGTGCACATCGCCATCCACCGCCTGCCACGCCCCACGCAACTCCTTCAGGGTGTCGGGACCCAGGGTCGAGAACATGAACAACCCGCCTGGCTTCAAAACCCGCAGCACTTCGGCGAACACCCGCCGGGCATCGCACCACTGAAGCGTCAGGTTCGACACCGCCATATCGACACTCGCGGGCATGAGCGGCAGCGCCTCGGCATCGGAACAAACGAAATGGCGCGGACCGCGCAATCTTAGTGCGGTCTGCGCGCGTGGCGCAAAACCTTTGGTTGTCGCATTGGCCCGCTGCGCCATCGCCTCGGCGATGTCGACGCCAAGCACGCGTGCCCCACGATAGCGTCTCGCCACAGCCGCACTGAGATATCCCGTACCGCAACCGATATCGAGAATGGCCCGCGGCTCCACACGAATAATGTCGAGACGCTCGAGCAGCTGTGCCGCGACCTCGCGCTGCAATCGTGCGACTTCGTCATAGTGAGTCGCGGCTCGATTGAACGCGCCGCGCATCTGACGCTTGTCGATATCGGCGCCGTCAACCATGGCTCGCGAGAAAGCGCACCAATACCGGCGCGACGGCAGGCCAATGCGAGAGCTGTGGCGCATGGCCCGCATCCGGCACCAGCACGAGTTCGGCTTGTGGCAACCGGGCGGCCATGGCCTCGGCCGCCGCAACCGGCGCGATACGATCGCGCGCGCCGTGCACGACGAGAACGGGTAGGTCGATCGTCGGAAGATCGGCACGCAAATCGGTATCACGCAGGATGTTCAGACCACCGGCCAGCCCCGCGGGCGACGGATCACCGTGTTCGAACAGCGAGGAGCGCAGGTTGCGCAGCATGGCACGCTCGGCCTCGCCGTGCCCGACCTGCAGCGCGAGAAAGCGCGAGAGCGTGGCGCGGAAGTCTTGGTGGAGACCGCGCGCGAATTCCTCGAACGTACTGGCCGGCATGGCCGACAGCCAATCGCGCGTCTGTACAAAGCACGGCGTCACCGCGATCAACACCAACGCCTTGACCTGCTGTGGCGCGCGTAGGGCGATCCCCAGGGCCGCCAGCCCGCCGAGCGACCAACCGATCCACACCGCTCTCTTTGGTGCGATAGCCTCGAGCGAAACAGTTAGCGCATCGAGACTCGGCGCGCCGACGTCACGCGAGCGGCCGTGCCCCGGAAGATCCGGGATATAAAGACCATGGTTCGCCGCCAGGGTATCGCGCGCTGGCTCCCAGATACCCCCATGTGTGCCCCACCCGTGCACCAGCACGACAGGAGAACCCGCGCCAGCGGTCTCGCAATAAAGGGCGTTCACGTAACAGCCTTGGCAATTTCTGCGAGCGCACGGAGGAGTCGGTCGACTTGATCGGGGCTGTGTGCCGCAGAGAAGCTCACACGCAGCCGCGCGCTACCGGCCGGCACGGTGGGCGGGCGGATTGCCGGCACCAGGAAGCCGCGCGCGCGCAGCCCATCGGCGAGCGCGAGCGCCGCCGACGCCTCCCCGACTAACAGCGGCTGAATGGGCGTTTCCGATTCCGTGAGAGTGAATCCGAGCTGCGCCGCACCCGCGCGAAAACGCGCGATCAGTTCGCGCAGACGCTCGCGGCGCCAGCCTTCCGCGCGAACGACTGCAAGCGCGGCGCGCACCGCTTCGGCCACCGCAGCAGGCAGCGCGGTGGTATAGATGTAACTGCGCGCCCGCTGGATCAGCAGCTCAACAAGATCGGCATCCCCGGCAACGAACGCTCCGAAGACGCCGAACGCCTTGCCAAGCGTGCCCATGAGAATCAGCTCGCCCGCGGGGGCGAGCCCTGCCGCCGCGAGCGAACCCCGTCCCTGCGGACCGCGTACACCAAGCCCGTGAGCATCGTCGGCGAGCAACCAGGCGCCATGCTCGCGCGCCAGCGCGGCGAGCGCTTCGAGCGGCGCCACATCGCCATCCATGCTGAACACCGCATCCGTGAGAATGAGCGAGAGCCGCTGCTCCGGACCGAGCTGGCGCCGCAGTGCCCCGACGTCGGCGTGCGGATAGCGGCGCGTGCGGGCGCGTGCGAGGCGCGCGGCATCTATGAGCGAGGCGTGATTCAGTCGGTCTTCGGCGATCAGCGAGTGGCGTTCCGCGAGCGCCATGACCACGCCAAGATTAGCCATGAAGCCGGTGGAGAACAGCAGCGCGCGCCTGGCACCGACGAAATCGGCCAGCTCCTCCTCCAGCGCGTGATGAGCGCGGCAATGTCCCGTGACAAGATGCGAGGCGCCGGAACCAACGCCGTATTGCCCGGCACCGCGCTGCAAGGCCGCGATCACCCGTGAATCGTTCGCGAGCCCAAGGTAGTCGTTACTGCAGAACGACAGCAACCGCCGGCCATCGACCACAACTTCCGCGCCCTGCGGCGAATCAAGCACGAGGCGCCGGCGGTAGAGATGCGCCTGCTCGAGCCGGGCAAGCTCGTCGCTGAGCCAGTTCATCGAGCAGCGGCTGCCGGGCGTTTGCGCGGCGTGCGGGAGTCAGTCAGCATGGAACGCACACGGCGGGGTACGGGATGAAGGCGGCAGTTTAGCGGAGCACTGATCACTGTCAACGAATGATCACTCATCTGGTTAACAACTGCATTCGTAACGCTCGACGGTTTTTCGCCCCCGCATGCGTCCTCTGCGGCGACCCGACCGACACCGGCCAGGACCTGTGCACGCCTTGCGACGCTGCGCTCCCACGCCTCGCGTCGGCCTGCCCGCGCTGCGCCAATCCCCTCGACGCCACACACGCGGCATTGTGCGGTGCCTGCCAGCAGTCTCCGCCGGCCTTCGCAGTGACACGCGCGGTGTTCCGCTATGAGCATCCGGTGGATTCGCTTGTTCACGGACTGAAGTATCACGGTCGCCTGGACCTGGCGCGCGTGCTCGGCAACCTGTGTGCAGCAGAACTGGCAAGACCCGACGCTTCGGCAATTGATGTGCTGGTGCCAGTGCCGCTCGATCGCGCTCGACTGCGCTGGCGTGGCTACAACCAGTCGCTCGAACTTGCCAGGCCGATAGCCAAGCGGCTTGGATTGCCGCTCGATGCCTTTGGCGTTACGCGCGTGCGCGCTACTCGCCCGCAAACCGAGCTGTCGCGCGCCGAGCGGCGCAAGAATGTGCGCAGAGCCTTCGCCGTGAAGGGCGACTATAGCGGCCGAAACGTCGCGATCGTCGACGACGTGATGACCAGCGGCGCAACCGCTGACGCCCTTGCCGCCGCGCTGCATCAGGCCGGGGCGAAGCGCGTTGAGGTTTGGGTCGTGGCGCGCGCCTAGCGCGCTGGTGATGGCACGGCGGAGATACCCCCCGGAACCACTCAGCGCCGCACCGTCGAACCCCCCGTAGCCGGGCTTCCGATTGTCACGCCACCCCGCCCTGCGCGGATCGCCCGAAATACGCAGCAGGGGCGCCTCGAGCCCCATCCACACAGGATGGCCCTCAGCCCCAAGAAAAAGGCCGAAAACAGATGTTTCCGGCAGTGCCAAAACTCGGGGCCAAGGGCTGGAAAGAGGCGCTAAAGCCGTGGCCCAGTAATTGCAGATATCACATTTATCTATAGAGAAACGCGCTAACAGGCCAAGTTTAGGCTACTTTTCTCAGGATAGTGTGTAGCTATGCGGCCTAAGCATTTGACATAAATGGCGATTCCTGCCAATAAGACACCCCCACGGTGGCGATCCTCATATCGGGGACGCGCCCGCTTGTCTCTTATCGCGATTCTGCTGCTGTTGACGACAGGGCTGACAATCGCGGTCGTTGGCACAGCACCTTTGGCCGTCTCCAAGGGTCCGCCTGAACTGGTCACCCTGAAACAGGCGGCGGAAGCTGGCGATTCGGAGAGCCAGTACGAGCTTGGAATTCTCTACGAGCACGGGACGGGTGTGTCGGACCACCTTGTCCAAGCCTATTGCTGGTACGTGCGCGCGGCCGCGCAGGGTAACGAGCGCGCCGCACGGCAACGCGACGCCTTGATGAAGCAACTAAGTCCTGCCGATATCGAAAGCTGCCAGACAAGCGCGGGCACGACGCGCGTCGCCGCGGCTTGCGCAAGACCCGCAACTTCCACCGCCCGCGGCGCCGGTGGCAACTGAACCTGCAGAGACATATCGGGACGCGCTCATCGATCCGGGCAAAGCAGATGACGCTGCCGACCTGGCTGGAACAGCGAGTGGAATTTCGACCCTACTGCCGGGCAGCGCCAGTACCGAATATCGCTACTTCGACCAGAAAAGTACGGGTACAACCTCCGCAGGCTACACCGAGCACGGCCTTGCGGTAGAGGCGCGCCAAGAGACGCGCGACTATGGGCGCTTTGAGGCGCGCGGCATTTTTACGGATGCCAGCGCCAACGGCTATTTCTCGAACACGTTTACCGGAGGGGGTTATGGCAACCTCACTCAACGCGGCTTTGCACTCACCGACCGCTGGCAGATGACCAACGAACTCGGGCACATTCGCGCGCGCGTGCCGGAGATGTTGTCGCAGGGCTATCGCGTTCGCCTGCCTGAACCGCTGGTCCAGGGTGCGTTCTCTGAGACTGGTTCCAGTGACACAACACTGCGACTTGGTGGTGGAACGCTCGGTACGCTGCAGGGACGCACCTTTCCGGTGTTCAGCACCGATTATTCATCAGGCAGCGTTGCGGGACTGAGCGCCACCACCCGAATCAATCCAGAGTGGAAGGGGTCGGCGCAGATCTGGCAGGCAAACGACGCGCTCACCGCACAAGGCGTACGTAGCTACACGAGTGCGGCCGGTGCAATCCAATACAATGCGCGGGAGGCAGGAAAGGCTCAGCTGAATCTGCTTGTCAACAACGGTGGCGCGCTCGGTCTGTGGGCGGACGGCGAGAAGCGACTGGGCCGCTGGCTGCAGAATGCAGGCGTGTATCGCATGGATCCGAACCTAGAGTGGATCGACCGCAATAACACGATTCTTACTGACATTCAGGGTGTTTATTGGCGCGGCACGACACGCTCATTTCGCACAATCTACTCACTTGGCGCCGACTGGTCGCAGAGCAATGTGGACGACAACCCGGCAAGCGCGACGCGCGATTCGGCGTATGGTTTTGGCAACCTTGCCTATCAGTTCAGCGAGACGCTCAGTCTTTCCGGTTTTTTGTCCCTTGGTCAGGACAGCGCTCGAGGTGCGGGTGTCGATACCCGCGATACCACGACGACGGTGCGCGGCACGGCCTCTAACCGCTTCTTGAGCGGCACCAGCACCTGGACCCTTGGCGTAATGGACCGCTCTGGCTCGACTCCTTCGACACGCTACGATGGCAACTGGGACCACTACTGGAACCCCTTTGCCGGGCTGAGTTCGCTTCGCGGTGGTATTGCCTATGTCCAACAGTCGGGGTCTTCGAACGACTACACAGAAACGCAGCTTCGCGGCGGTACCGCCTGGAACCGGAACGGCCTGAGCCTCGGAGTAAATGGCTATGTGGGTTACCTCGCCGGCGACACTACCGACAGCAGCCGCACCGCGAGTGCGACACTCTCCTTCGGCTGGCGATTCCTGCCGGGCTGGATGCTGGGGACTGACTTTACCTACAACCAGAATTCACTGCAGATGGTCGGTCAGACCGAAACGCGTCTGACCGATCGGCAAGTGCTGCTGAGTCTGCGTTACGACGCCAGCTGGGGCCGCGCGGAGTCGCCCCTCGGCCTAACCAATGGCAAGCTGGGGCGCGGCGCTGTCAACGGAATCCTCTACTACGACAAGAATGGCAATGGCGTGCGCGACGCCGATGAAGGTGGGGTGCCAAACGTAACAATTTTCCTGGATAGCAGCACTGCTGTTGAAACCAACGCAAAAGGGGAGTTCAGTTTTAATCCGGTGGCGAGTGGCGAGCACCAGTTGACAGTTAATGTCGCCAACATCCCGCTACCGTGGGTCATCGACGAACAGCGCCCCATCCGCGCCACCGTAAGTCCACGTGAAACGGCGGTGGTTGAGATTCCGCTGATTCGTATCGGACCGAACTAGACTGCCTGCCGCCGTTCCAAGCATCGATCAGCGAATGACCTGGTCGACCTTGACCTCGCCCCCACCACGGAACTGAAACTTGCCGCGCACATGCAACGGCGCCACGGGATCGAAGGGCGCATCGCGTGGCTCACCGGTAGAGTAGTCGACCGGATGCAGGCGAAGAGTACGCCGCCCCTTGGGAAGAATCGCCGACTGCTGCACGATCAGCTCGAACGTGCGACCCGCGGCATCCTTCGCTTCGAGGTTGCCAAACACCCTCCCGTGAGCATCACCCAGATTCACAAATTCCGCCGCTACCATAGGCTTTCCGTCCACCTTCTTGATGGCGAGGCTCGCGAGCCGAAGGTCCGGGCGCGCAGCGCCAACGGTCACATACACGATGACGCCGAGCCGACCGACAACCGGTATGCGGATCTGCTGCGCACCGGGCTGCACCACCGTGGCCGCCGCGCCGGCGATTAATAGGGCAAAACGACACTCTCCGCTCTTTGCATCCGGCGGAACGTGAACCTCGAAGCGATAGCCACGACTCGCACGCGGTGCGAGATTGATTTGGTGGCGCTCGATTTTCACCCACGGACGGCACGAACCGGCAGCAGGCGCACCCTCATGGTAGGCCACTCGGCTATTGGCATCGAGATACCAGTCTGCGGTCTTAATGTCGTAGCGCGCTGCCTGCTCGCCTCCGTTGGTAATGGTCAGTACCTGACGGATGATTTCGCCCGCCTTGCCCTCGAGCTCGAAGCGGGGCGGGCTAACCGCCGCGTCGAAGGTGGCGCCGGCCGGCGACGCCGCGATCGACGCGATCGTGGCGCCAACCAGCCAACGGCCGAACCACGCAAACTTGCTAGCGTTCCTCGATTTCATAGACGGGATCAAAGCGCAGGGGGCCGTTCATATAGGTAGCATCCACTCGAAGAGTGTAGGCGACGAAATCTCTTAGCAATCCGCCAGTCGCAGTGCCTTCGTAAAACAGTACGCGCTCGCCGGGGCGCGCCGTACCGGACCTAAAAATCCCCTGAGTGGTCCACTGGACTTCCAGACCGCGGTTGCCGGCGAGGCCCTGGGTCGCACTCGGCACAACCATGTGCACGCGAACTCGCTTGCCGACGAACGCTTGCGGCACGATCAAGCGCAATTCAGTCATCGGGGTTTCGCCAATAACAAGATTGTTGAAAGCCGGGTCGTTGCGCAAACTCGGCTTGGGAGCGGCCCAGCGCCCCTCCAGCTGCAGGTCGGGACTCGGGAAGAAGCGCGCCTCGATTGCCTGTCCTCCGTGCGCGAGCGTCGCCGTGAGCCCCGCGACGAGCGTCATGGCGACGCAACACACGCGTCGAATTCTCGTCATGGCACCCATACCGCGGTGTAAGTGATCGCCGTCGGCCCGTAGCTCCCGGCCGGATAGATCGCGCTGTTGGCGTAGTGGAACGTAAGTGCACCACCGGTGGTGCGCGTTGGTCCTCCTACTACCGATAACGTGTCGATCAGCTGTATGCCGCCGCCGGCGGCGAAGACCCCGGAGGGGATCACCTGCGGGTAGCTCGCACCCGCGAGCGCCACGCTGGTCCAGCTGAAATCAGATATTGGAATTTGGTTACCACCGGACGTCACGAATGCCGGAGCGTTCGCGCGCAGCTCGGCGGTGAAATTCGGCCCGCTAGGGGGCCGCCGCCCCACCATTTCTATCTGAACGACGGGCGATCCATCAATCTGCCCCGTCCCGATTTGAGGAGCGGTGAGCGTGAAGGTGACCGAAACCGGGCCTGCAGCGCTCGGGGTGGCTTCCGGGCCAACCACGAGAATCAAATTCCCCGGCGGTGGATTGAGGCCCAGCGAGGCCGCCTGCGCGCCGGCGCTGTACGTGATCACGGCGCACACGGCAACAAATACAGCCGCGTCGCAACCCAACGCTCGATGCTCGCCACGCTTGAGGCCAACCGATTCTCGCGTCATGTGTGTAGTGCCTTCGAGGCCATTGCTATCAGGTTACATTAGTCGTGGGATCCGGCAACCGCCGCTCGCGATACCATAAAAGCACAAAGGGGGCACCATTCGATGCCCCCTTTGCACATGCTACGGACCGACGGTCGCTTCGCTATTGTCTAGTCATCCGTCGCGGT
>LJVB01000101.1 GCA_001304215.1 Acidithiobacillales bacterium SM1_46
CTCGCGCGTTCTATGCGCTCGAAAGCATCAACGCGGTCGACAAGGTGCACCGCGCGTTTTTCGACGCCATGCACCGCGACAAGCGCACGCTGAACGACGAGACCAGCATCACCAATTTCGTGGTTGGCCTGGGGGTCAATCGAGAGCAGTTCCGTGCTGCGTGGAATTCGTTTGGGGTGCGCACCAAGCTCGAGCGCGCCCGCCAACTCATGCAGGATCTCGGGATCCAGGGGGTGCCGACCTTCGTGGTGGATGGCCGCTACATCACGTCCCCGAGTCTCATGGGAATCGGCGCGGGCGACGCGCAAAGCCGCACACTCGAAGTGGTGGATTTTCTGGTGGCGAAGTCGGCCAAGGAGCGTAAAGTCGCGCCCAAGCGCTGACTTCGGGCAGCAGCGAACCCGCGACAGGCGCATCTGGCGAGAGCTGCTAAGATCAAGACAGACGGCCGCTTTGGCCGCGCGTTCCGGTGCTTCCCATGGACGACACCGCCAAGCATACCCTGCACGCCTGGTGGCGCAGCTCACCACTGGCCGTATCGAACGCGCCCTATCTCGAAGCACTCTACGAGACCTTTCTCCGCGATCCGAGCGGGATTGACCCGGTTTGGCAGCGCTACTTTGAGACGCTGCCCGGTGCCGCGTCTGGTGCCCCTGACATTTCGCATGAAGAGATCCGAGAGCAGTTTCGTCAGCTCGCGCGCGCGCGCCGCACGTCGCCGCGCGCGCCGGAACCGGCCGCTGCACCGGATGTTGCCCAGAAACAGGTGCGGGTGTTGCAGCTCATCAATGCCTATCGTTTTCGCGGCCATCAGTTTGCCAGCCTCGATCCGCTCGGATTGCGTGAGAAGCAGCCACTTGGCGAGCTTGATCTGCGCTACCACGGCTTGAGCGACCTTGATCTTGATCTTCGCTTTGATACCGGCTCATTGGTGGGCGCGCGCCGCGCACCGCTGCGCGACATTCTTGCCCAGCTGCAATCAACCTACTGTGGCTCAATTGGCGCCGAGTATATGCACATCACGGACACTGCCGAAAAGCGCTGGCTCCAGAGCGCGCTCGAGAGTGTGCATGGTGTGCCGCCATATCCGGCCGAGACGCGCCGGCGCCTACTCGAGCGCCTGACCGCCGCGGAGGGTCTCGAACATTATCTTCATGCCAAGTACGTTGGTCAGAAACGCTTCTCGCTGGAGGGCGGCGAGAGCCTGATTCCGATGCTCGATGAACTGATCCAGCGTGCCGGCGACTCGGGCGTGAAGGAGATCGTTGTCGGCATGGCACATCGTGGCCGACTGAACGTTCTCGTCAACATTCTTGGTAAGACGCCGGCGGAGCTGTTTCTGGAGTTCGAAGGCAAGGCGCGTAGCGCCGCCGGCACCGGCGACGTGAAGTACCACAAGGGCTTCTCGTCGGACATCGATACCCCCGGGGGGCCGGTGCATTTGGCGCTGGCGTTCAATCCATCACATCTCGAGATCGTCGGGCCGGTAGTGCAGGGATCGGTGCGCGCGCGCCAGGAGCGCCGGCATGACAAGCGCGGGGTGCGCGTGCTGCCGGTTGTCATCCACGGCGACGCGGCCTTCGCCGGTCAGGGTGTGGTGATGGAGACGTTCAATCTCTCGCAGCTACGCGGCTATCGCACCGGCGGCACCGTCCATATCGTGATCAACAACCAGATCGGTTTTACCACCAGCCTCACCCAGGATGCGCGATCGACGCTCTACTGCACCGATGTGGCGCGTATGCTGAATGCTCCAATCCTGCACGTGAACGGCGACGACCCGGAGGCGGTGTTATTTGCTACCGAGATCGCGCTGGATTACCGAAGCAATTTCCGCAAGGATGTGGTGCTCGATCTCGTGTGCTATCGGCGCCACGGACATAGTGAGGCCGACGAGCCGACCGTGACACAACCCACCATGTACCAGCGGATTCGCGAACTGCCGACCACCCGCGCCCGCTACGCGCGCCATTTGACAGAGACCGGCGTCGTGACATCGGAAGAAAGCGATGCGATGGCGAAACAATTCCGCGACCGGCTGGATGCGGGTGATGCGGTTGCACCCAATCTGACCCCAAAGGGAAAGAGCGGATATGCCTATGGCACGGACTGGAGCCGGTTCGCGCGCGAAGCCACAGAGGACGCTGACACTGCCGTTGCGCTCGAGACGTTGCGTGCGCTGACCGAGCGCCTGTTGTTGCTGCCCGATGGCTTCGAGCCGCATCCAAGCGTTGCCAAGGTCAACGACGCCCGCCGCAAAATGGCCGCCGGCGCGCTGCCAATCGACTGGGGATACGCAGAAACCCTTGCCTACGCCACGCTGTTGCGGCAGGGATATGGGGTGCGGCTCTCAGGCCAGGACACCGGACGCGGTACGTTTTTCCACCGCCACGCAATACTTCACAGTCGCAAGGACGGCGAAGTGTTTGTGCCGTTGCGCAATCTTTTCGAGGGACAGCCGGACTTCCGCGCGATCAACTCGCCGCTCACCGAGGAAGCCTGTCTCGCGTTCGAGTACGGATACTCCACGGCCGATCCCGGCACGCTGGTCATTTGGGAGGCGCAGTTCGGTGACTTCGCGAACAACGCCCAGGTGGTCATTGATCAGTTCATCAGCGCGGGTGAACAGAAATGGGGCAGGTTGTGCGGCCTCACGCTGTTGCTCCCGCACGGTTTGGAAGGACAGGGACCGGAGCACTCCTCTGCGCGACTGGAGCGCTACTTGCAGCTGTGCGCCCAGCAGAACATGTTCGTTTGTTCGCCCACTACGCCAGCGCAGTTCTTTCACCTTTTGCGGCGGCAAATGCTGGCGCGCACACGCAAGCCACTCGTGGTGATGACGCCGAAGAGCCTGTTGCGTCACCGTCTGGCGGTGTCGAGCCTCGAGGATCTTACCGGTGGCGGCTTCCAGACGATCGTACCGGAAGGCGATGCGCTCGATCCCGGTTCCGTCACGGATGTGGTGATGTGCAGCGGCAAGGTGTATTACGATCTTGTCGAACAGCGACGCGAGCGGGGCGCAACGCATGCTGCCATTTTGCGCATCGAGCAGCTCTATCCCTTTCCGGAGGCGCTGCTTGCGACGGAACTCGGGCACTACCCGCGCGCCCGGCGCTTCGTCTGGTGCCAGGAAGAACACAAGAACCAGGGTGCCTGGTATCCGAGCCAACATCACATCTGGCGGGTGCTGCCGCCCGGTGCGCGGCTCGAGTACGCCGGGCGACCGACGTCGGCGGCACCCGCGGTTGGTGACTACAAGCTTCATCTGCAGGAATTGCGCGAACTTGCGAATAACGCGCTCGGATTGGAAGGCGACAAAGGGAAGACAGCATGAGTGACGTGACGGTACCTGTGTTTCCGGAGTCGGTCAGCGACGGTACCTTGGTGGCCTGGCGCAGGCACGCCGGGGAAGCGGTCGCGCGCGGCGAGATACTGGCCGACATTGAAACGGACAAGGTCGTCTTCGAGGTGCCGGCACCAGCCGACGGCACGCTCACCGAAATCGTCGTGCCGGCTGGTTCCACCGTCTTGTCCGGGCAGCTTATCGCGAAGCTCGGCGCTGCACCGGCACGCGAAAAGCAATCGCCCTCCAGGGTGGCGGTTGGCGCCACCGCGCCTGTCGCACCGGCACCGTCAACAGCGAAACCAGAGTTGCCAGCTGCCATCATGCCGGCGGCCGAAAAGCTCATGCGCGAGCGTGGGCTTGGGCTGGCCGACGTTGCCGGCAGTGGCAAGGATGGGCGCGTTCTCAAGGAGGATGTCTTGAAAGTACTGGCCGGGCGTGAGGCCGCGGCCGCGCGACCGAAGCCCGCGGCACCGCCTCCAGTCGCCAGCCCGCCTGCCCCCGCCACGAAGGCGCCCGCGCGCGAGGAAGGTGGCGAAGAGCGACCCGAGCGCCGTGTCGCCATGTCGCGGTTGCGCGCGCGCATCGCCGAGCGCCTGGTGGAAGCGCAGCATACCGCGGCGATTCTCACCACATTCAATGAGGTGAACATGCAACCGGTGATGGCGCTGCGCAAGCGCTATCAGGAGCGCTTCGAGCAGGAGCATGGCGTGCGGCTCGGTTTCATGTCGTTCTTCGTCAAGGCCTCTATCGAGGCGCTCAGGCGTTTTCCGGAAGTGAACGCCTCGATCGACGGTAGCGATGTCATCTATCACGGCTTCTTCGATATCGGCATTGCAGTGAGCAGTCCACGCGGTCTGGTAGTGCCGATCTTGCGCGATGCCGACCAGCTTTCGATGGCGCAGATCGAAGCGCAGATCAAGGATTTCGGGCAAAAGGCGCAGGAGGGCAAGCTCGCGATCGAGGACATCACGGGCGGCACCTTCAGCATCAGCAATGGCGGGGTGTTCGGATCGCTCATGTCCACGCCGATTCTCAATCCGCCACAGAGCGCGATTCTCGGCATGCATAAGATCCAGGAACGCCCGATTGCCGAGAATGGCGAAGTCGTGATCCGACCCATGATGTACCTTGCGCTCTCTTATGATCACCGCCTCGTCGATGGACGCGAGGCGGTGCAATTCCTTGTAGCGATCAAGGAACTGCTGGAAGACCCGGCCGGCATGTTGCTCGAGATGTGATACGGATCGGATAGGAATAAGAGCCGATGGCAGACCGTTTTGATGTCGTGGTGATCGGTGCTGGTCCGGCGGGCTACGTCGCCGCGATTCGCTGCGCCCAGCTCGGGATGAAGGTGGCCTGCGTGGATCGATGGCGCGACGCCGAGGACAAGCCGTCGTTGGGCGGCACTTGCCTCAATGTCGGCTGTATCCCCTCCAAGGCCTTGCTTGAGGCGTCCGAACAGTTCCAGGCGATCCGAGATCACGGTGCGGGGATCGGGATCAAGCTGAGCGGCCTCGAGCTCGATCTGGCGGCAATGATGGCAGCGAAAAACAAGGTGGTGGGAGAGCTGACGCACGGCGTGGAGACGCTGTTTCAAGCGCACCGGATTTCAGGCGTTTATGGCGATGCACGTCTGGTCGGCAAGCAGCAGGTGGAAGTGAGCGAGCACAGCGGCACCAAGCGTGTGCTGGAAGCTGCGCACGTGATTCTAGCGGCCGGATCGGCCCCTACCGAGATTGGCGAAGCGCAATTGGCGCCGCCCTATATCGTGGACTCAACCGGCGCGCTGGCGTTTGATCGGGTACCGCGGCGATTCGCGGTCATCGGCGCCGGGGTGATCGGGTTGGAGCTCGGCAGCGTCTGGCGGCGCCTCGGTGCCGAGGTCATTCTGCTCGAAGCACAAGAGCAGTTTCTGAGCTTCGCCGACGAGCAGATCGCCAAAGAATCACTCAAGCAGTTCGCCGCCCAGGGCCTCGAGGTGCGTCTAGGCGCACGCGTCATGCGCGCCGAGGTCAAGAACGATGCCGTGTCGGTCGTCTATCAGGACAAACAGGGTGAACATAGTGAGCAAGTCGACCGCCTGCTGGTCTCGGTTGGTCGGCGCCCCTGTAGTCATGGGCTCGCCGCCCCCGAAGCAGGCTTGCTGCTCGATGAATGGGGCTTCGTCCATGTCGATGAGCACTGCCGGACCAACCTGCCCGGCGTGTACGCCATTGGCGACCTCGTGCGTGGACCGATGCTTGCGCACAAGGGCATGGAAGAGGGAGTGATGGTGGCGGAAGTGATCGCCGGCCAGTCTGCACGTGTGGACTACACAGCCATTCCTTCCGTCATTTACACGTTGCCGGAAATCGCGTGGGTGGGAAAGTCCGAGCAGGCATTGAAAGGCGCGGGTCAGTCCTATCGGGTGGGTACTTTCCCGTTCGCGGCCAACGGTCGCGCCAAGGCGGCGGGCGACACCCGCGGCTTCGTCAAGTTGTTGGCCGACGAGACCACCGACCGGGTGCTTGGCGTGCACATCATCGGTCCGCACGCCTCCGAGCTGATCAGCGCGGCAACGCTCGCGATGCACTTTGGTGCATCGAGCGAGGATCTGGCGCTCACCGTGTTCGCGCACCCCACGCTGTCCGAAGCGCTGCATGAGGCGGCGCTATCCGCGCAGGGCCGTGCCATCCACGCGGCCCAAACCCGCCGCCGTACACGCTGACATGAACGCGCTGTTTGTCACCAAGGTGCTGGTGTCGGCGCTCGCGATTGCAGTCGCCACCGAGCTTGCCAAGAAAGATGTGTTCTGGGGGGCGGTACTGATTGCACTTCCCTTGGCCTCGATCCTCGCCATGAGCTGGCTGTATGTGGAAACCCGCGACGATGCGTTGGTGACGCGCTTCGCGCGCGATGTGCTGGCGCTACTCCCCGTCACCCTGCTGTTCTTCGCACCCTTCCTGCTCGAGCCACGGACCCGGCTGGGGTTTCTCCCCAACCTGCTAATCGGCACCGCACTGCTTGGGATCGGGGTGTGGGGCATGCGGCGGGTCCTGTAGCCGCCAAAGTTGTCAACGCCTGCCAAACTGACACACGCCGGCGATCCGCTACGCGAGGAACTACTGTTGGGCTGGGGTGGTCGGAGTTAATGGCGCGCCCTAGAGGATTCGAACCTCTGACCTTCAGCTCCGGAGGCTGACGCTCTATCCAGCTGAGCTAAGGGCGCAGGGCGCCCAAGGATACCGGGCAAGGGCGGGGGCGTCCATGACCCAGGGGGTTGGCGGGACGCGCGTTTTGGCTATACTAGCGCGGCTTTTTCTGGCCCCGTGACGTGCGGCGGGCGGTAATCAACAAATTTTCTGGCAGGCTAGACATGACTGATCGTGACTTCTTCAAGTACTTCTCCATGCTGATCGGCGCGCTGGTTGCGCTGGCCGTGGTCCTCTTTTTCCTTGCTGGTGCCATTGGCGGCAAGTCCAAGCTCAAGAACATCCAGAGCGCCTCGACCGACGGCAAACAGGTCGCCGAGCGCATCAAGCCGGTTGGCGAGGTTACGGTGGCCTCGGGCAACGCAGTGCTGAACGCATTGATCCCGGCCGCCAACGCTGCCGATGGCAAGTCGGTTTACGACAAGTCCTGCATGGCCTGTCATGCCGCCGGCGTGGCCGGCGCGCCGAAGTTCGGCGACAAGGCCGCGTGGGCGCCGCGCATCAAGCAGGGCATGGACGTGTTGTACGCGACTGCCCTCAAGGGCAAGGGCGCGATGCCGCCGAAGGGCACCTATGCCGGTCCGGATGCCGATGTGAAGGCGGCGGTGGACTACATGGTGAGCCACTCGAAGTAAGCGGTCTTAATTCGCGGTAATAAAAAAGGCGGCCACTGGCCGCCTTTTTTATTTATGTGCGCCCTTCCTAGGCTTCTGTGGCGCGATCCAGCGTGCGGTATTGAATAGCCTCGGCAACATGCGCCGACTGGATATTGTGGGCACCCGCCAGATCCGCGATCGTTCGCGCTACTTTAAGAATGCGGTGATAGGCGCGCGCACTGAGCCCCAGTCGCGCCATGGCCTGCTCGACCAACGCGCGGGCGCCCGCATCGAGGCGACAAACCAAATCGAGTTCGGCATTGCCGAGCGCATGGTTCACCGTGGCCTGACGCGCGTGCTGACGCTCTCGCGCCTCCTGCACGCGCCCTCGCACCGGGGCAGATGCCTCACCTTCGCCTTGCGACGCGAGCAATACATCGCGCGCTACCGCGGGTAGCTCGATATGCATGTCAATGCGATCGAGCAACGGACCGGAGATGCGCGCGCGATAGCCGCGTACGCGATCGGGCGTGCACTGGCAGCGACCGGAGCTGTCTCCGTAATAACCGCACGGGCACGGATTCATGGCCGCAATCAGCTGAAAGCGGGCCGGAAAATCCGCCTGCCGCGCCGCGCGCGAAATCGTGATCGATCCCGATTCCAGCGGCTCGCGTAGTACTTCCAGCACCGACCGGTCGAACTCCGGCAATTCATCCAGAAACAGCACCCCCTGATGGGCCAGTGAAATCTCGCCGGGCCGTGGGTGGCTGCCGCCGCCGACCAGCGCCACCGCCGATGCGGTGTGATGTGGCGCGCGAAACGGGCGCCGCCGCCACTCTGCAACTTGAAAACCGCGAATCAGTGAATGGATCGCGGCGCTTTCGATCGCCTCGTCATTGGTCATCGGCGGCAAGATGCCCGGCAAGCGGCTCGCCAGCATGGTCTTACCGGCGCCCGGCGGGCCAATCATCAGCAGGCTATGTCCGCCGGCGGCGGCAATCTCCAGCGCGCGGCGCGCCTGATGCTGGCCCCGGACGTCACGCAGGTCCGGCGCCGGCGCTCCCGGCTCTTTGTCCTCCAGTGCAGCAATGCGCTCGAGCGCCGGGCCAGCATTGACGTGCGCCGTGACTTCGAGAAGATGGCGGGCACCGAGCACCGTGGCGCTGCCTGCGAGCGCCGCTTCGGCGGCGTTGTCGCCCGGCACGGTGAGCGTACGGGCCGCGCGTCGAGTGGCTAGCGCAGTATTGAGCGCGCCGCGTATTGCGCGCAGTTCTCCTGACAGGGCGAGTTCGCCGACAAATTCGAACTCGGCCAATCGATCTCGCGGGATCTGACCAGAGGCAGCAAGAATCCCAAGCGCAATCGGCAGGTCGAAGCGTCCGCCTTCCTTGGGCAAATCCGCGGGTGCGAGATTCACCGTGATGCGCCGGGCTGGAAATTCAAACTGCGAATTGATCAGTGCACTGCGCACCCGATCCTTGGCTTCCTTAACTTCAGTTTCGGGTAGCCCGACGATGGAAAGTGCCGGCAGGCCGCCCGAAAGATGGACCTCGACCGTAACGGCGGGCGCCTGCATGCCCACGAGCGCGCGTGAATGAACAACAGCGAGTGACATCTCCCCCTCCCTGGCGAGAAGTTACTTCCTTCCTGATCGCAACTCAAGACGATCGAACGTGCTGCGCAGCGCCGCATGCAGATTGCGTCGCATCTCCTGCGAAAGGCCCTGCGGCAGCAAGCGCGATACCTGTTCAGCGATCTGATCGATGAGTCCGGAGGGCGTCATGGCGCAACGTGTGATGGTGTGATCGCCGCGAGTATACCGCCCGCGCCGTGCACCGGCATGCTGCACAAGCGCAGTGCATAGAGCAATTTATCGTGCTCCACAATAGTGCATTTCCAGCCTGAGTAGCGTGTGCATGTGTCATAACACGCTGTATTAATGAACATTTTCTAGTTGGCACGCCGAGTGCTCTAGAGGCCACGGGTTAGCAAAAACTCATTATCAACTCGTTACATCAGGAGAACTGTTATGAAGAAGCTCGTTCTGGTTTCCGCCGTTACCGGTGCGCTGAGTTTGCCGCTTGCCGGCATGGCCGCGGAGCAGTCGCCACACAGCATTTCTGGCAACGTGGGGATCTTCAGCAATTACATCTTCCGCGGCGTCACCCAGACCTCGGAAGAGGCCGCCTTGCAGGGTGGCTTCGACTACTCCCACGCTAGCGGTTTCTATGCCGGCACCTGGGGCTCCAACGTTAGCTGGATCAGTGATCTCGCCGGTTACACAGGCTCCAGTCTCGAGCTTGATCTGTACGGCGGGTACAAGGGTAGCTTCGGCAAATCCGACTTCGGCTACGACGTGGGCGCGATCTACTACTACTACCCGGGCAAGAAGCTCTCGGGGACCATCGACGTCAATACCGCTGAGCTCTACGGTGCGCTGTCCTGGAAGTGGCTGTCGGCCAAGGTGAACTACGCCGCCACCGACTATTTCGGCGTTGACGAAGGAAAAGGCACCTACTACATCGACTTAAGTGCGGCCTATCCGATTGGCAACCTCTCGCTCCTGGCCCACTACGGGATCCTGCACGTCGCTGGCAGCCCGGGAGGCGCGAGCAATGACGACGCGTTTGGCTACAGCGACTACAAGGTCGGCGCCAGCTACGCCCTGCCGCAGGGATTTACGGTCGGCGCCGTTTATACCGATACCAACGCCAAAGCGGCCGGCTACACGGTTAACGGCAAGAACTGGGCGGACGGTCAGTTCGCTCTCTACGTGCAGAAGTCGCTTTAAGCGCTGCGTGACAACAGCACTGGAGCGAACTTTGCCAAAGGAGCAAACATGAAACTCGTTATTGCCATCATCAAGCCCTTCAAGCTCGACGACGTGCGTGAAGCACTGTCGGAAGTGGGTGTGCAGGGCATTACCGTCACCGAAGTGAAAGGCTTCGGCCGGCAAAAGGGTCACACCGAGCTCTATCGCGGCGCGGAATATGTTGTCGATTTCCTGCCCAAGGTGAAGCTCGAGGTGGCAATCGAAGCCAGCCTGCTCGACCGGGTGATCGAGGCCATCAGCAAGGCCGCGCGCACCGGGAAGATTGGCGACGGCAAGATCTTTATCACCGATCTCGAACAGGTTGTGCGCATCCGTACTGGTGAAACCGGTAAGGGCGCACTGTAGGAGACCCAGACATGAGACTGCCATTTTCGTTTAAACATCTGATCGGCGCGCTGTTTGGCGTCATGCTGGCGTTCTCAGCGGCGGGCAGCTTTGCCGCCGACGAGCCCGCCAAGACCGATGCCCCGGTGGCCGCTGTGCAGGCGCCCGCGGCTCCAGCTGCGGCTGCACCAGCCCCGACGGTCAGCAAGGGAGATACCACCTGGATGATGGTTGCCACGATCCTCGTGATCCTGATGACCATCCCCGGACTGGCGCTCTTCTACGGCGGTATGGTGCGATCGAAGAACATGCTGTCGGTACTGATGCAGGTATTCACCATCTTCTGCCTCATAGCGGTATTGTGGGTGGTGTACGGCTACTCGCTCGCCTTCACGGCTGGCGGCAAGCTCAATTCCTTCATCGGCGGATTCGACAAGCTGTTCCTGAAGGGCATTACCGGAGATTCGATTGCCGAGACCTTCAGTAAGGGCGTTGGGATCCCGGAGCTGGTCTTCGTGATGTTCCAGCTCACCTTTGCCGCCATCACCACCGCGCTGATCGCCGGTTCGTACGCCGAGCGCATGAAGTTTTCTGCGGTGCTGGTGTTCTCGGCGCTGTGGTTCACGTTCTCTTACTTGCCGATGACGCACATGGTGTGGTTCTGGGGCGGCCCGAGCGCCTTCCAGGATCCGGCCGGCTTCCTGTTCACCAAGGGCGCCCTGGATTTCGCAGGCGGGACAGTGGTGCACATCAATGCTGGTATTGCCGGTCTGATGGGCGCACTGGTGCTCGGCAAGCGAATCGGCTACGGCAAGACCGCCATGCCACCGCATAACCTGACGATGACCATGATCGGTGGCTGCCTGCTGTGGGTTGGGTGGTTCGGCTTCAACGCCGGTTCCAATCTGGAAGCGACCGGCACGGCCGTGGTCGCGCTCGCCAACACCGTGTTCGCAACGGCTGTGGCAGCGCTCGCCTGGACATTTGCGGAGTGGATCGCCAAGGGCAAGCCGAGCATGCTGGGCGGCGTCTCCGGTGCGGTCGCAGGTCTGGTCGGTATCACGCCAGCCTGCGGCTTCGTCGGCCCAATGGGTGCGCTCGTAATCGGCATAGCAGCGGGTGTGATCTGCTTCTGGGCAGTGGCCTCGCTGAAGAACATGCTGGGCTACGATGATGCGCTCGATGCCTTCGGCGTACATGCCATTGGTGGAATCATTGGCGCGATCCTCACGGGCGTGTTCGCGGCGCCGAAGCTTGGTGGTTCCGGTGTGTTCGACTATGCCGCCAACAAGGTCGGTGACTTCGACATGGGCGCCCAGATCGTCAGCCAGCTCTGGGGTGTCGGCACGGCGATTGTCTGGTCTGGCGTGGTGAGCCTGGTGCTCTTCAAGCTGGTAGACATGGTCATGGGATTGCGCGTCAAGGAAGAGGCCGAGCGCGAGGGGCTGGATGTCGCCGAACATGGCGAGAAGGCCTACAACCCGTAAGTTTCCTCCTTCTGAGTTCCTCAGATTATCGGGCGCCCTAGTGGCGCCCGTTTTTTTTTGGCGCTACCGACTGCCATGCACCAGGTTCAGATGTGGCGGGCTGTAGCTTGCGTCCCTGTGCGCAGGAGGACCCTGTCGCGGGCACCCTCAACAACGGACCACGAACCCGGCAATCGTGTCTGCCATGGCGACGCCCAGCGTCACCGAGACAACCGTGTCCGGATCAATCAGCGTGCGACCAGACGCTCGCGCAGGAACTCCGGCGCTGCCAGAGCGGCGGCGTGAATCTCGGCGTTGTAATAGCGCGTCGTGAAGCTCTTGCGCGCCGCATCGCCCACACGAAAGCCGCAGCCCGTGCCGCGTTTACAGCCGAGTGTGCCGCTCCACCATCCGGAGGGATACGTGCACTGGGGGAAAAACAGCGTGGCGCTGTCGGCAAAGCCCGCCGCCCGCAGGCGCGTCTGCACGGCAACGATCAGGTCGGCATGAAACAACGGTGATTCGCTCTGCCCGACCAGTACGCCATCCGGACCGAGTGCGCGATGGCAGTGCTGATAGAACTCCTCCGAGAACAGGCCGGCCGCCGGCCCGACCGGATCGGTTGAGTCCACTATGATCACGTCATAGGAATCCGGCGCGCTGTCCGCGATCCACTGAATGCCATCGGCGAAATGAAGGCGCGCTCGCGGATCGCGATTGGAGGCGCACAACTCCGGAAAGAACTGCTCGGCGACCCGCGTCACGCGCTCATCGAGTTCCACCTGCTCAGCGAGCTGAACACCGGCGTGCTTCAGCACTTCGCGCAGCGTTCCGCAATCGCCCCCGCCGATCACCAGCACGCGCCGCGGATCGGGGTGAGTGAACAACGCCGGGTGCGACATCATCTCGTGATAGACGAAGTTGTCGCGATCCGTGACCATCACCAGCCCATCTAGCGTCATCAGTGTGCCGAAGGTTTCGGTCTCGAAAATCTCGATGCGCTGATAGGCGCTCTGCTCGTGATGCAGCTTCTTGGCAAGCTTGAGCGAAATCGCAGAGCCCTGTTCGGCCCATTGTTCGGTGTACCAGGAATCGTCGAGTGACATGCGTGTGCGCCGCTGGCGGATGGGGGAGCGGCTAGTATACTAGCGCCACCAAACGGGCGGCTAGGCGAGCGAACTTCAATGACCTGGAACATCCAGAAGGCGCGCGATACCTACAACATTGCGCACTGGAGCAACGGCTACTTCGACATCAACGATCGCGGTGAGCTGATCTGCCGTCCCGATGCGCGCACCGATCACGC
Source organism: Acidithiobacillales bacterium SM1_46 (assembly GCA_001304215.1). Classification (GTDB taxonomy): domain Bacteria; phylum Pseudomonadota; class Gammaproteobacteria; order Acidiferrobacterales; family Sulfurifustaceae; genus SM1-46. The sequence goes on from LJVB01000101.1 coordinate 13,063, forward strand.
GGGGGTAAATCTCTACGAGCTCACACGCCGCTTTTCGCAGCACGATCTGACGCTGCCGGTGCTGGTGCGATTTTCCGGCATCCTTGCCCATCGGGTTTCGGAGTTGTGTGGAGCCTTCGATCAGGCGATGCGCGCCGAGGAATATCGCGGTCGCTATACCGCCGTGTACCCGGTCAAGGTGAATCAGCAACGCAGTGTCGTCGATGCGCTGCTTGCCCACGGTGGCGAGCGCCTCGGTCTGGAGGCCGGCTCCAAGCCGGAGTTGCTCGCGGTACTTGCGCGCTCGCGCCCGGATGGCGTGGTGGTCTGCAACGGCTATAAGGATCGCGAGTTCGTTCGTCTCGCACTTATTGGAAAGCAGCTTGGCCACCGCGTCTATATCGTGGTGGAAAAGCTCGCGGAGCTCGAGCTCGTGATCCGCGAATCGCGCGCGCTTGGCGTCTCGCCGCTCATTGGGGTTCGGGTCCGGCTTGCGTCGATCGGCGTCGGCAAGTGGCAGAATACGGGCGGAGACAAGTCCAAGTTCGGATTGTCGGCGAGCGAGGTATTGCGCGTGGCCGAGCGTCTGCGCGCCGAGAATCTGCTCGAAGCGCTGCAGATGGTCCATTTTCACATGGGCTCTCAAATCGCCAATATCCAGCACATCCAGTCAGGCATGCGCGAGGCAGCGCGCTACTATGCCGAGCTCATCAGGCTGGGCGCCGCCGTCCGCGTCATCAACGTCGGCGGGGGACTTGGCATCGATTACGAAGGGACGCGCTCGCGCAGTTTCTGCTCCATGAATTACTCCGTGCAGGAGTACGCGCACAACATCGTACATGCGCTCGCCGAGATCTGTCGTACCCACCAATTGCCGCAGCCCGACATCGTGAGCGAGTCGGGGCGGGCGCTGACCGCGCACCATGCGATACTGATTACCAACGTTCTCGACATTGAACGCGCCTTTGGCGCTGACGTGCCGACGGCACCGGCGCCGGACGAGCCGCGCATCCTGCATGATCTCTGGGCTGCCCGGACCGCGCTCGCGAGTCGGCCGGCACTCGAGGTCTATCATGATGCGGCGCACTATCTGAGCGAGGCGCAGGGCATGTTCAACCACGGCGTGTTGAGCTTGAAGGAGCGCGCCCGCGCCGAGCGTCTGTATTTCTCCATCTGCCAGGAAGTGCGCGCTCGCCTGACGCCCGGAACTCGCGCGCATCGTGAGGCGCTTGATGAGCTGAACGAGAAGCTGGCCGACAAGTACTTCTGCAATTTCTCGCTATTTCAGTCGATGCCGGATCACTGGGCGATCGACCAGATCTTCCCGGTGTTGCCACTCAACCGTCTAAACGAGGAGCCGACGCGCCGCGCCGTACTGCAGGACATCACCTGCGACTCGGACGGTCGAATCGATCTCTACGTAGACGGCGAAGGTGTCGAAACCAGTTTGCCGCTGCATGCATCACGCGAAGGGCACGAAGCCGGCGAAGCAGAGCGCTATCTGCTCGGAATCTTTTTGGTCGGCGCCTACCAGGAGATCCTCGGGGACATGCACAACCTGTTCGGCGACACCGATTCCGCGCATGTCGAGCTGGCGAGCGACGGGAGTTACGCGCTGACGCAGACGCGTCGCGGAGATTCTGTGGGATCGGTACTACGCTACGTGCACTTCGATCCGGAGGATTTGCTGGCGGCGTACCAGAACAAGGTGGCGGCCGCCACCTGGCTCGATGGCACCGAACGCAAGCGCTGCCTGGACGAGCTTGCGGCCGGTCTCGAGGGCTACACCTATCTCGAGGATTAGCCGGCCGGCTTCTTGATCTTGAGCGCCAGTGTGCGCGTGATGCCCAACTGTTTCAGCCGCTGTTCCGTGGCATCGAGCTTGTCGAGCTTCTCGTAGGGACCGAGACGCACGCGGTAGTAGTCGCCCCGGCCCTCAATTGAGACCCTCTGGATTTGCGCCACCAGCCCGGCCAGTGCCAAGCGCGCCTTGAGCTCGTCAGCATCCTTGAAATTGTTGAACGACCCCGCTTGCAGCACATAACTCACGCCCGGCTCGGCGCGCTCGGCCTTCGCCGCTCTCTCAGCAGTGCGCACGCCGCGCTCGGGTAGCAAGGTCTCGGTTTCGGGCAAGATGGTATAGAAATCGTAGCGGGTCTTGCTGCTCTTCGGCGGTTCAGCGGGCTTCCTCGCCTCCTCGGCCTTGCGGGCTGGCGCGGTCTTCGACGGAGTGCTGAACAGGCTCGCGACACCTTCTCGCGAGTGCCATCGCCGATCAACGAACTGCCACAGGAGCACGATGAGTACGCCGATGCCAACGCCCAGTCCGAGCGTGAGCCAGACCCGTCGACGCCCGCGTCTGCTACCCGATGAACGCCGGCGCGCCTGCGCCACTACATGCTCTCCGGCGCCGAGACGCCGAGGATGCCGAGACCGTTGGCAATGATTTGACGCGTGGCGCCGATCAGGTTGAGTCGCGCATTGCGCAGCGCGCCATCCTCGACGAGAAAAGTGTGGCTGTTGTAGTACAGGTGAAAGTCGGCGGCCACCTCGCGCAGGAAGTGGGCGACCTGATGCGGCTCATGGGCAAGGGCTGCCGCTTCGATGACGTCCGGATAACGCGCGAGTCGCGCGAGCAGCGCCTGCTCATGCGCTTCGGTGAGCCGTTCGAGCGCGTCATTGCCCTGCGCCATGTCATGGGCGTGGCCTTTTTCAGCCGCCTGGCGGAAAACACTGCAAACGCGTGCATGCGCATACTGCACGTAGTAGACGGGGTTATCGGCACTCTGCGATCTGGCGAGATCGAGATCGAAGTCCATGTGCTGCTCGCAGCGTCGCAACACATAGAAGAATCGCGCGGCGTCGTTGCCAACCTCACGCCGGAGCTCGCGCAGCGTGACGAATTCGCCGGAGCGGGTGGACATTTGTACCTTCTCGCCACCCTGGTAGAGCACGGCGAACTGCACCAGCAGCACGTCGAGCCGTGCCGGGTCATCGCCAATCGCTGCGAGTGCAGCCTTCACTCGCGGCACATAGCCGTGGTGATCCGCGCCCCAGATGTCGATCACGCGGGCAAAGCCGCGCTCGAGCTTGTGCGCGTGGTAGGCAATATCGTGGGCGAAGTAGGTCTTCTGGCCGTTTTCGCGCACCAGCACGCGGTCCTTCTCGTCGCCGTAATCAGTGGAGCGAAACCACAGTGCCCCATCCTTCTCATAGGCGTGGCCGCTGGCGCGCAGGCGGTCAATGACGCGCTCAGCCGCACCGGTTTCGATCAGCGCCCGCTCGGAATACCACTCGTCGTAGGTGACGCCAAATTCTTCAAGGTCCTGGCGAATATCGTCCAGAATGACGCGCAGCCCCAGGTCGAAAACCGTGCGGTAGTCCGTCGGACCGAGCAACGACTTGGCGCATTCGATCAGGCTGTCGATGTGCCGTTCCTTGTCTCCGCCGCGTGGTTCGTCCGGGGGCAAGTTCCCAAACACGCTGGTCGCGGGCTGCCGGTAACGGTCGGCACTTTCCCGGTGCAGCGTGGCCGCGATGT
>LJVB01000102.1 GCA_001304215.1 Acidithiobacillales bacterium SM1_46
GACCAACCCGGCGATGCGCGCGCCGAATTGCGCTTCAATCTCCCCGAGTTCGATTCCGCAGTCTTCTACTACGTCGTGCAAAATGGCAGCGGCAACCGTTTCATGGTCGAGATTGAGATCAACCAAGATGTGTGCCACGGCAAGTGAGTGGCTGAGATAGGGCTCACCCGAGGCGCGGGTCTGGCCGTGATGTGCCCGCTCGGCGAGTGCGATGGCGCGTGCAAGCAACTCCCGCTCGGCGGGATTGCGCCCCGCGCCAAGCTGATTCAGCCAGGCGTCTAGTCCAGGTGCGACCTGACCGGACCCGGGCGATTGGGTGGAAACCTGAACCATGGTTTCAATTGGTACCGTGTCTGACGGTAAGTTGTTGGGGCTGCCCACCCGCGGCTTCAAGGCCATTATAGGGGTCGGGCGCCCGACTGGCGGAAGACACCCGCTTGCACACAACACCGATCTCGCCTAGTTTTCGGAAGGGAAAGCGCTGTTCTCTCCTCAGCCAGATCACCATGCGCCACGCTGCCAAATCGCTATTGCTGTTTGCCGGACTCACCGCCACGATGCTTGCGGGCCTGCCCGCGCTGGCCGAGTCGCCACAGCCAGTCGATGCGGCACTGCGGGCATCACTCATCAAGGCGGTGAACGAAACCGATTCCTTCCCGAACCGCTACGATGCCGAAGTCTGGTTGCTCGACATGTCGCGCCGCCTTGAGAGGCGCGTACCGGATGCCAATTTCCGGCTCGAACTCCTGCGCCATGCCCACTACGAGGCCACACGCGCCGGCCTGTCGCCGGAACTCGTGCTCGCAGTGATCGATATCGAAAGCGCCTTCGACCCCTACGCAATTTCTCCGGTCGGTGCACGTGGCCTGATGCAGGTGATGCCTTTCTGGCTCAAGGAAATCGGCCGACCGGGTGACAGCCTGTTCCGCATGCAGACCAACCTGCGCTACGGCTGCACTATCCTCAAGCACTATCTCGACAAGGAAAAGGGCAATCTCAACCTCGCGTTGCGCCGCTACAACGGCACGCGCGAGTCCGCGTATACCGTCAAGGTCGACCGGCTACTCAAGACCCGCTGGTACCGACAGTAGTCAGTAGCGAATTTGGAAGTCCGTGAGGTCAAGCGATCTCTCGAGATCGGCTGCGGTGACCTGCTCGACACGCGCACCTGCCGGTCCCTCCCAGAGCCACGCCTCCAGCTCCGCGAGTTTCTTGGGCTCACCGCAAGCAACAAGCTCCACCCGGCCATCGGACAGATTGCGCACCCACCCCGAAAGTCCGAGTCGACGTGCCGTTTCCTCGGTGGTTGCACGGTAGAACACCCCCTGAACTCGCCCGCCAACCAGGTAGTGGCGACAGTTACGCATCGCCTTCAGCGTTGGAGTTCGACACTCGCGCTCTGCCCCGCGCGCAGCACCGCCGCGCCGGAAGAGAAAACCACTGAAATATCGTGTTCGTTGCCGCCCGGGGCTTTCGGCTCCAGACCAAATGAGTGCACCCGCCCACTGTAGCGGTTGCCACCTACCAACACGCTCGCCGCCTCGCCAACCTGCAACCCTTCGATTCGGGATCCCGGCACGCTACCGCGTGCCAGGTACTCGCCCAGCGCCGCCAGGACGATCGCGGGCTTGGCCTCAAGACGGCTCACCATTGACTGGCCGGGCTGTACGCGCACCTCGAGCACCACGGCGTCAAAGGGCGCGTTGATCGCGCTGCGCTCAAGCGCATAGCGCGCCGCGGCGAGCCGCGCCCTCGCCTCGCGAAGCGCGGCGTCGGCGCGCTGCGCCTTGAGCTTCGCGTTCTCGAGCTCAACCACCGATAGCACAGTGCGGTCAAACAACTCCTTGGCCTGCTTGTAGTCCCGGGCAGCCTCGGCTTGATCGGCGTTACGGCGCGCCACCTCGGCGGCTGCCTGATCGACTTCTGCCTTGAAGGGTGTGTCCTCCAAAGCCAGCAACGACTGGCCCTTCTTGACCTGTGACCCGGGCGCAACGTCGACACGCTGCACCACACCGGAGACGGCAAAGCCGAGCTCGGTTTTTCGCGCGAACGTCACGCGCGCCTCAAAACCCGCGGCCTGTGCCGTTACTGACATCAGTACCAACATAACGACCGCAATCACTCTTGGCATCATGGCTTGCTGGTCTCCGTTTGCGATTGCACCAATCGTCCGAGCAACGCGTCAAGCCGCGCCCAGGCGAGCGCCATCTGGAAGTCGGCGCGCGCCTCCTGCCATTGGGCATCACTCAACTGCGTCATGGCATCGCCCAGGTCCGTACGTACCTCGAGCTCATAAAGCGCGCGCGAGCGCTCCAGATAGAGATCACGATACTGCATGCGCTGGCGCGCGGCGACGCGACGCACCTTGAGTGCCTCGAGTTCCTGCACGAGGTCCAGCGCCTGCTGCCGAAGCGCTTGCTCGCCCTTGGCGAGTCGCGCCTCTCGTGCCACGACCTCGGCGGCCGCGCGCTGCAATGCCGCGTCGGTCTGGCCACCATCGTAGAGCGGTACGCGCAGGTTAAGCGTGGCGCGATACTGATCCCGGGTAGGCGTGCCGCGTTCATAGGCTGCGGCCTCGAGTTCGCCAGACAGAATCGGGTATCGCCGTGCCCGCTCGCTCTCATAGGCCGAGCGCCCCGCCGCCACTTCCGCACGAAGCGATTGCAGCTGCGGATTGACCGCGCTGGCCTGCTGATAGAGCAGTTGATGATCAGGGATCTCGCGATCGAGATTCGCAAGCATCGGTCGCACCAGCTCTCCCGGAAGTTCCGCGGGGCGATTCAGCGCCACGGCCAGTTGCTGGCGCGTGGCAGTCTTGCGTTTTTCGCTGTCGGTCCGGACGATCAGCGCTTCGCGATAGCGATTCTCGGCGGCGAGCAGATCGACCTCCGAGACCTGGCCGAGACTGGCACGTTCGCGCAACCGATCGAACTCAACGTACTTGCGTGCCATGTCCTCGTTGTCGGCGCCGTAGCGCAGATCCGCAAGCAGCACGTCGAAGAACCGACCCATGATTTCGAGCCGGCGAAGCTGTTGCGCATCGAGCACCATCTGCTCGCGCGCATCGACCTCGGCATCGGCGGCACGCTCGAGCGCCGCCGAGCGGCCGAAGTCATAGAGGGGCTGATTGAGAAACAGCCGCGCGCGTGAATCGTTGACCCAACCGCTCTCACCGGGAAACGGCTCGGACGGGACGGTCACCTGTGGCGTCAGGTCTCCGAAGATTTGTGTGCCTGTGCGAGCCTGCGCTTCGCGTCGGCGCGAGCGCGCCTGCAACACGTTGGCCTGCGCAAGTGCGAGATCGGGATGAGCTTCGTCGGCGAGAGCGAGTGCCTGCCCAAGCGTGAGCGGATTCGGCAATGGCGCGCCATCGGGCGAGCCCTTTTCCGCCGCATAAGGCGTGGATACCATCGCCGCCAGGACGAGCGCCGTAGCCCCAAACCGAGCCACACGACTCCGCTTCCGGCCCCTGCTACGCATGCGCGCCATTATGCCGTAAATCGCGGAACCGGTGCCCGCTTCCCGTCAGGGAATTAGCGTGTCTGGCCGGCGCGGCGGTCGCGCTTATAGACGCTGAAATTTCCCTTGGCGTGCGCGCCACTCACCACGAACTCGGCAAGCCACAGGAATTCCTCTGGGTCGCGGGTGACGCCGGTATGGCGATAGAGGACCTTGCCCTGGGCGTCAAAAAATATAAAGACCGGTGTGGCGCGTACCCGATGAACCTTGAACGCGAAGTCCTTCTGCGTCATCTCCTTGCCATCGAAGTTGGTTATCGATTGATCGCCACGCGTATCGATATGCAGAATTCGAAAGTGCTGGTGATAGTACTCCTGCACGCGCACCTGGTTCATCACGGTGGTCTTCATCTTGTGGCACCAGGGACATTCCTCGTCGGCGAACATGACAAAGATAGCCTGCTTACCTTCATTTTTCGCCATCGCCGCCTCTTCCCTGAGATCGAAGAAGCTCTGGTCGAAGAAATGCGTCATCGCATCGCGCGGCGCAATCGGCTCGGCCCTTGCGACAGCAAGACAGGCGCTGACGAATAGCAACACGGCGAGCAACCGGCGTAGCATCGGGGAGCCCACGGCAAGGAAAGCGCTATCCACCGCTGCTGCGCTTGAGCTGCCCGATCAGGTCTTCGATCTGCTCCTGCGATTGCGCGCCGACGCGTTGCCCGAGCAGACGACCATCGGGAGAAAAGATGTAATAGGTCGGTGTGCCAAACAAACGGCCTGTGCCGAGTTCCGCCGCGTCCTTCGCACTGCCGATCAGATTGGGGAAGGACAACGCGTGTTCATCGATGAATTCCACCACCCGTTTGAGGTCGTCCATCCCGTCGATGGAGATACCCAAGACGGTGGCATCCTTCTTGCGATTGGCGTCATGCAGAAAGGCCATCTGATAGAGCTCGCGTCGGCAGATTGGACAGTCGACCGACCAGATCGCGACGACCGTCCATTGGCCCTTGCCGATAAACTCGTTAACGTTGCGGCTCTTGCCATCGATGTCCTTCAGCACCATGTCCGGCGCCGCCAGCGAAACTGCCGGAACAAGCATCAACACCGCAACCAACCGCGCAAGCATCTTGACCACGCTAAGCCTCCATATAATAGGCACTGCCTTTCACCGCTTTGGACCGCGCATCCTCGCTGTCCCTTTAGAGTCTTGGCCGAAGACAAGATTCCCGCCGCGGCGCGCGACTGTACCATTGGGCGCAAGCGCGTCAATTGGTGCCTCGCGCACTGCGGGAAACACCTCAGACCGTCACGAGCTTAGACGTTGCGGATGGGGAAAACATTTCACTTTCCGCGCGTACTACGCTCCATCGCCAGCCAGTACCGTACCCATGCCGACGGAAATAGCCGCGGCGCAATCGCGGCAATGGCAATCCCGAGCAGCGCCGCCATCCAGGTATCCAGGCTCAGCGGCACCGCGCGGCTGACATGGACGAGCCACACCTGTAGGAGCGCGAGCCCGGCGGTTGACGCAAGCATGAGGGGTCTCCACAGCGGTGCGCCCATCTGCGGCCATAGCCGGGCAATGACGCCGAGAACGACCGCCCCGAAGATGAAGTAGCCGAAACCGTATACCGCGCGAAACACCACGGAGGAATCGCCGCCGAATCGAACGGCACCGAATCCGTGCCATAACAGCAGCGCACACCAACAAAAAACAGCGGTTGTCGTCCACCTAGCGGGTGCCGGCATGGCCGTCAAAGATCAGTCACCGGAGGGCGGGGAAAATTGTATGCCCCCCTAGTGACCGATACAATTCATTCGACCGAACTCCAATGCCGCGCCAGTGGAAATCCCTGTTTCCGTCCCACCCTTCTCCACGCGCGTTCTGACCGAAGTCGAGCTGCGCCCGGAAAAGGTCAAGCAGTCACTCGCTGATCTACCGCTACTCAATACTGCGGAGACTGGCCGCAAGCTCTTTTCAACGCTCTCGATCTACAACCGCATCGCCATCGAGCCGGCCACGCGCCTCGAGTTGCTCGAGATGCTGCGCTATCCCATTCGCCAGATTACTACCGAACTCGAAAAGCAGTTCGTAGGCCCGCCGCTGCCGCTAGCCGAGAAGCAAAAGACCATTGCGGAACAATGCCGCCAGTTTCATCTTGAGATGGCAATCGGCTACAAGCGCTACCTTATCGACGCCGAGTTGCCAGAACGGGCGCGCGAGCAGGAACGCTTTCGCGGCAAGGCGGCGCTCGCTACCCAACGGGCGCTGCGCCACCTGACGGGCGCCTTGCTCGTTTCCTATCAGGGCTACTCTCCCTATCCGCTTGGCACCTGGCAGGAGATCCATGCACTGTACCGGCACAGCGAGACGCTCGGCACCAAGGATCTACTTCTTGGCGATCCCGAGATCCGCGCATTGCCCGAGACCAGTGTCTCGCACGCCTACAAGCAGGCCCTGCTGCTTGATTTGAGCGATCCCTATCACCTGCCCGTCATGATGATCGGGCGTATCCAACAGTACCTTGATCGCTGGGCAGGACTCGCAAAAGTACTGCCGCCCACTGAACAGTTTGATCCGGCATGCCAGTTCCTGATCGACCAGCAAGTCGACCGCTCCGGAATCATCTACACGGCTGACGCCGAACTCGAGCGACCGGAGCACTATCGGCTACTAAATACCGTCGAGCTCGCGCGTCGCATTCACTCGCACCTCACCGCACTGCAAAACGCGCAGGAGATTCCGGCCGACGGTCTGAGCAAGGATTTCTTTGCCGCATCCGACGAGGCACAGAATCTCCTCGTCCGCCTGATCCAGTCATTCGGTCACCACCCCAAGCGCAACTTTCGTCGTAGCACGCGCGCCGGGACCACGAAGGTGGAGGTCGCACTTGGACTGAACGCCGTCAACTACTGGATCAACGGTGGCGCCGCTTTCGTCGTGAGCTCCACCTTCGTCGGTCCCAATCCACAACGCGGCCAGATCAGCGCCACAAACCACCGTCGCCAGGACGTTCACGTACCGGATCTCGAATTCAGCAGCTGGGACGTGATGGACGAGAGCGCCGGCGGCCTTGCGCTCGGCAAGAAAGGGCACATCGTGGCACGCGTTCGGGTCGGCGAGATCGCCGCGGTGCGACCGGCGGGCGACAGGGTATGGCGCATTGGCGTGATCCGCTGGGTAAAGAGCCCGAGCTCTTCGAGCCTGGAATTCGGTGTGCAGTGGATCGCTGCGTCCGCCCAAGCCGTGGTGGTCAAGGTCGTCACCGACGAGGGCAAGGAAAGCGATTTCCTGCCGGCGCTGCTGCTTCCGGAAATACCCGGGCTCAAGCAGGCCGCCTCGCTCGTAACGGCGCGCGGCATCTACAAGCCAGACCGCGTCTTCTATCTCGATAACGGTTTCCGGCTGTACCGTGTTCGCATCACCAAGCCGGACGAAATCTCGCACTCGTTCGAGCGCTTCCAGTTCTCGATGGACGCTATGTAGCCGCCGTCAGTGCCGTCGGCGCTTGCGCGCGCGCACCGCGCGCAGCTTCTCGCGCATCCCGTCCCAACCGGAGGACGTTTCGGACACCGTGCTGCCCCGCCACTGCGGCAACACCGCGGTCACCACCGCGCCGAGCAGAATCACGACCCAGGAAATGTACAACCACAACAGGAAGATCGGCAGCGCGGCCATGGCGCCGTACAGCAAACGGTAGGTCGGAAACGACACAACGAACAAGGCGAAACCGCGCTTGGCAATCTCGAAGAGCACCATTGCGATGGCCGCGCCGGTCGCTGCATCGCGTGCGCGGACCGGGTAATTGGGTACGACCGTGTACAGCAGCACGAACGCCAACCACTCCGCTGCAGGAGCTAGCCCGTAGATCAGCAGCGTTCGGACGCCGCCAAGCATCTCGCTGCGTGCGATCAACGGCAACGACACTACATAAGACGTCACATACAGGCTCACGCCAATCAGGATCGGTCCGGCAGTGATAGTGGCCCAGTACGCCAGAATCCGATGCACGCGCTTGCGGGTGTTGCGCACGTGCCAGATATCGTTAAACGTCCGCTCAATGGTCGCCAGCACCATGAGCGCCGCGAGGAACACGAATAGCAGGCCCCACACCGTGAGCTTGCCGGCATTCTGGGAAAACTGTGTGAGATAGCGACTCACTACCTCACCGGTGGCGGGTACAAGGTTCTCGTATGCGAACGCCTGTACGCGATCGACCAGTCCACGAAAGACAGGGAATACCGACACCATGGCAACCAGCACCGCCGAGAGCGGCACCAGCGCAAACAGCGTCGCATACGAGAGCGCGCCGGCCACGCGCGAGCAACGATCCTCGGAGAACCGTCGGCCGGCGAGACGCGAGAGACGACCGATGCGGGACATGGCTCTGGAGAAACGCACCGATTCAGCTCCCAATGAAAAAGGGCCCTCGCGGGCCCTTTTTCCTGTCTCTCAACAAGAGTGTCGTTACTGAGCGAGGTAACGCTTGTCTGACTCTTCTGTCACGCCAAGCTTCCACTCGCCACGGGTCTTGGCATGGTGGATGGCGGCGTCGACGTCACCCTGGGACGCGTTGCGATCGATGGTGAACACCTGGCCAGGCTTGATCAGGTCAGCGTCCGCAATCTGGTTACGATTGGCCTTATAGATCAGCGGCCACTGGTACGGGTTGCCATAGATCATCGGCTTGGAGGAGATACCCCAGAGGTGATCACCGCGCACCACATTATAGGTATCGTCAGCCTTGCGGGCGGGCGCGGCTGGAGCCGGCGCCGGCTTCACTTCCGCGGCCTTGGTTTCTTCCTTGGTCTCCTTGGCCGGCTCGGTGCTCGCGCATCCAACGAAAGCGATTCCGATCAGGGCAAGTAGCAGTGTCTTTCCAACGTTATTCATTGTCTCATTCTCCGAATGGGCAGCGGGGGGCAGATCATTGCTGAATTCCTCTAGAAAACTAGCACCGCGGTTGTTGGGCTGTCAAGGACGGCCCGATACAATGCCCCGAGATACAGGCACTTGCAATCATGCCGCCCTGTCATGCCAAACACATGTCTGTGACGATTTACCACAATCCCC
>LJVB01000103.1 GCA_001304215.1 Acidithiobacillales bacterium SM1_46
ATCGAATCCGCAGCCCTGGTCCGAAACAACGAGGCAAAGTTCATTTTCATCCGCCGTCATTTCCACCTTCGCGCCGTTGGCGCCGCTGTGCTTGACCACGTTTTGCAGCCCCTCCTGGACCACGCGGTAGAGGCAGAGCGTGATGTTTTCCGGTAGCGTGCGCGGTACTTCGCGTGACTCTAATACTATCTCGAATTTACGCGCTGCACTGAGTTCCCTGCAGAACCCGCGCACGGCGGACTCCAGGCCGAGTTGCTCCAGTTTCGCGGGGTGCAATTCATGCGAGAGTTGATGCACCGCCGAGGACAGCTTTTTTACCTGCTCGGTAAATACCTGCATCCTTTCGGTGATTGCACTGCTGACTGCGGGGGGCTTCTGACCAAACAACTCCAACTCGACGGCGAGCAGAGCGAGGTGCTGGTTTAAATCATCATGCAATTCGCGCGCAAGCCGCCTCCGCTCTGCTTCCTGCGCGTTGATCAATTGCCCGCTCAATTGCAGCGTTGCTTCCTCGGCCTGCTTGCGTCTGGACACATCCAGCGCCACACCGCGAACCTGGACCGGCTCGCCGTTCTTGTTACGCGCCACATGGCCGCGCACGGCAATCCACCGGATTTCGTCATCCGCCAGCAACAATCGGTATTCCCGCTCGTAGTCTGTATCAGCCCTGAGTGATTCCGCGACGTCTTGTTGCATCCTGTCGCGGTCATCGGGATGAACTGCGTCGAAGAAGTGGGTGGGGTCAAGCGGTTGCGTTGTCGTAATACCAAACAACACACGGCACTGTGGTGTGGTCCAGATCTCATTGTTCTTGGTATCCCAAACCCACAGACCGAGGTGAGCGGTATCCGCCGCCAGATTAAGCCGTCTCTCACTTTCACGCAGGTCATCGCTAAGTTGGGATGCCTGCAAAACCTCATCGCTCAACTCCATGGCCATGGCCACGAGAATAATCAGATAAAAGAGACTAACGAGATAGGGTGTCGGCAAGACGCCGGCATCCACGAGTGCGGCCTGTATACCAGCCGCCAGTAGAAAAAACGTGATGGTGCCGCCAACCAGGACGGCCCGGCGCTGCCGCCCTCGATGCCAAAGTGTGATTGACGCATCGGCGACGAATAGCGCAATAAGCAAGACACCTGCATAGTACACGGTAACCCATGGGTTCCTTACCCCATCGGCCACAGTAAAGCTGGCACCGCCAAATGTCTCAACTGTTTTGATACCGGTGATCTGCAGGAAGACCAGTTTTGGTTCGGGCAATAGATCAAGAGTCAGCGAACCGAGCAGCAGGCCGACGCCAATCCACGCAAGCCATTTCCTGCCGGTACCGAAGTACACCCGCACAAACGCCGCCAAAGTCATTGCACCTGCTGCGGCAATAAAATCGTTGAGTCTTAGCAAGTTCAAATATTGTGCCGGGCTGCGGGCGAGCATCTCGCCCAGTTCAACGACGGAGAACGTGGCAAACAACAACGCGGCAAGTGCGAACAACAAATTTGCCGTCCCTGGCATGCGGCGAAGCCCGATCCGAATATGGATTAGCCCAATCGTGATACAGGCAGCGGTCAGCATCGGCCATAGGAAAGTGATCCACGTCATGGCCGGAATACTATGAAAAACTGTTTTGCTCTGTCTTGCGCGACAGGACTGTTCTTTGTTTCGGGATGTTCTTCGCCAACGATCAAGATTAAGAGTGGCCGTAAACAAATCGCCAGCGGGTGCGCTTTTGACATCCGTTTGCATCGATTCATATCAAGCATTCTTCTCATTTGTCACAACCTTTTATTCGGCCTGGCGCTCTGCCGATAATGCTTTCGTTCTTGTGTGACCGAGCGGCCTGTGCCCAAACACGCACCGCATGAGAATAGCGCGATCTTCGTGACCGAATCACTCTCAGAATGCCGCAATTCGCGCAAAGATCCAGAAGGACGATACGCCACCAATCGCGTAGGCCGTGGCGTGCGGTAACCAGCGCACCTCGGTCTTAACCAAATGCTTCCACAGCTGGATTGTGAGCAACACACTCGCGATGAACATTAACTGCCCAGCCTCCACACCCACGTTGAACATCAACAAAGCCAGCGGAATATCCGATTGCGGCAGGCCCACTTCCGTCAGGGCACCGGCGAAACCGAACCCGTGCAACAGGCCAAAGATAAACGCGACCAGCCACGGCGCACGCAGGGCGAGATCACTTTTGCCTTGTTGTTGCTTGATCAGCTCCAGCGCCAGAAACAGGATCGACAAGGCGATGACGGCCTCGACCGGCGCCTGCGGCATGCGCACAAATCCGAGCGTCGCCAGGCCCAGGGTGATGCTGTGCGCGATGGTGAAGGCGGTGATGGTTTTCACCAGCAGCACATTATTCTTGACGATCAAGAGCAGGCACAGAACGAACAGCAGGTGATCAATGCCCCCGAGGATGTGCCCGACCCCCAGGGTGAAATAATCGGCAATTACCTGCCATTGGCTGGGCGTGCCCGGCACCACCATCCTGGGGTCATTGGATTTGAGAATGTGGGTATGGGTGGTGCCATCCAGGAACTGAATACGGACCAGCACGTCGGTAAGGGTTTGCGCCAACCCATCGATATATATTGTGCTACCGGTCAACCCGGCCGGTTGGCACTGAAGGGTCCAGCGCTGCACGTGTGCCCCCTGCGACAAGTAACTGGCCACATCACCTTGCGGCTGGCATTCTTTGGTAAACACAGGCCGCAGGGACAATACCTTGTCGTCGATTGCCGGCCGGCGCCAGTTGATTTCAAATACACCGGTCTTGCTCTCGTTGATTTGCAGATAGGCAGGACGAGATTCGTGGGCGACGGCGCCAGCAGAAACAAGCTGCAGAACTAACAGCAATCCGCTTATGGCCCATGTTTTAGTCAAGATGGCATCCCCTGCGCTACTTCACCAAAGGATAGGGCACGATTGAAATTTGATAGCGCGCTTTCAATTTACCCACCAGTTCCTCACTGCGCGTCTGGCGCAGTTCGTACAAGTAATCATTTAAAACCTGTTCGCGGATATCAGCCAGGGGTAGCAGGCTGGTGGTTTCATGCCTCTGTATAAAAACGAGATGCAGACCGAAACCGGACTGAATCGGACCTTGCCAGCTGCCCGGCGTCAGCGTAGCCAGTTTATCGGCGAACTCACGGCCAAAATCCCTGGCGATATCATCGGTGGAGATTTGGCTATAACGGGGCTGCAACATGATTCGGTCACCATAGTCTTGCGGGACGTTCATGCCGGCATGGGTTTTCTGAAGTGTTTTGAGCGTCGCGTTGGCCTCGTCGCCAATACGCTGGCCACGTTTAGCGGGATTAAAATAGATTTGGCGGAAGGTCAGTTTGGCGGCGCGGCGATAGCGCGCGGCATTCTTTTCATAAAATGCCTGCAGCGCCTTGTCTTCCACGCTGCCGGGATCGGTGACATCGGTAATGAGGAACTCCATCTTTTGCGCCAGTCGCCGGCGTACAATCGTGTCGTCCTTTTCCAGGCCCATGGCCAGCGCCTCGCGATAGAGGACCTCTTCCTTGAGATGCGCGCTCACCAGCCCATCCAGCTCTTCTTTTGTCGGTGAACGTTGCCACTGTTTCTGGAACAGTTGCACCATGCGTTCCAGATCATTCTGACTGACCTGAATTTGATTTGGCGCGGCCGACTTCGCCGGCGGATTGACCCATAGGTAAATCAGGAACAATAGGGCGCCCAATATAAGAAAGTGCAGCAGTGGCTCACGAAGAATGCTTTTCATAGATCCCAGCATAAATTTACGAAGACCGTTTTTATATTATCTGCGGCCCAACGCCTCAGTTCACCCGCGGCCCAGATGCCGCGAAGCGGCGGCTGGGACGTCGGAGTGGAACTGCTTGTTGGGCGTCATCCGGGTCAAAGCGTCCTCACGATTTTCTTAGCGTGAGTGTTCCGTACTGATATTCCGCGACAATTCCACCCGACAGCAGCACGAAGTTAGCGTAGACGTTCGCGCCGTCTTTTACCTCCGGAATAGTGTGCACGAGGATGTTAGATGCTTGATGCACCGCGTTGGAGAAAATCTTAGTAACCACGTCATCCGTTAGAGCTACATACCGCTCCCGATTGACGACGAAAGTTATGCCTACGCGACCGCCACCCGCCACATAGAGGTCGATTGACATGATCAGACCTTTTTCATCCCATCGAAGGGGCGCTGCGAAGGAGTTAACCTGAGCGCGTAGCAATAGCCAGTCCAACTGCGTAATAGCGGCTGGCCTGAGATATTTGCTCAGCGCTGTAGAAGAATCCGCAGCCGACGCGCAAGGCGATATCAGAATACAGCAGACAAAAATCCTAAATATTCTTATCACTATTGAAACTCCTCCTCAGGAATCTGGGTTCGCAGCTTGAGAGGGCAGGCTATGCCTCCAAATCATCACTGGGCCTTTTCTTGCTTACACTTTGTCTATGACGCCCAACTATGAGTAGACGGCCGAACTACCGATAACAAGGAATCGGGCCGGTTGGAAAAATGGAAACGGCTGGAAATACACATTGTTAGAACCATTCCTTGGCATTTACGAGGGGGAAATATACTGAAGTCTTACCGATAAACAACGGCGGACAGTAGTTGGGCCGTATAAACAGTGTTATCAGTACGGCATAAAACGGGGGAATCGGACGACATTTCAAGGAGTTGAGAAATTGCGGTTGAAGGGCAGTCCGGGTAGTTGCATGGCGGGTAGGAAACTGTATATATATACAATCCTATAGCGTACCTTGCCAGTGGAGGGCAATTACCCGATGTCGACCGAACCCGACTCGAGTTCCGCAAGGGCGCCACGCCTGTTTGACCAGCTCCGGGATGCACTGCGTCGACGGCACTACAGTTATCGGACTGAGCAGACATATGCGCACTGGGTGCGCCGTTTCATCTACTTCCACAAGAAACGGCATCCGGGCGAAATGGGCGAGGCGGAAGTTGGAGCATTCCTGACCGACCTTGCCGTCAAACGGCGTGTTTCGGCATCGACCCAAAACCAGGCTCTAAGCGCCATCCTGTTCCTCTACAAGCATGTTCTGGAGCGAGATATCGGCCTGATCCGGGGGGTCGTTCGGGCAAAGCGGCCGGAGCGGATGCCGGTTGTGATGACACGCGAGGAAGTGCAGGCAGTTCTGCAGCGGTTGTCCGGTCGCGAGTGGTTGATGGCCTGTTTGATGTATGGAGCTGGGTTGCGTGTCATGGAGTGCATGCGGTTGCGCCTGAAGGACATCGACTTCGGTTTAAAACAGATTGTGGTGCGCGATGGCAAGGGCCAGAAGGACCGTGTGACGCCTCTGCCCGAAGCGCTATTGCCGGCCTTGCGCCAGCAGATCGAGGAGGTCAAGCGCGTGCGGGACAGTGACCTCGCCGATGGATATGGCGAGGTTTCGATGCCCTATGCGCTGGCGCGGAAATACTCCAACGCGGCGCGTGAACTGGCCTGGTGGTACCTCTTCCCCGCCTCCCAGCGTTGCCGGGACCCATATAGCAACCGCATCCTGCGTCATCATCTCGACGAGTCGGTTATTCAGCGTGCCGTGAAAACAGCAGTACGCTCGGCTGGTCTCACCAAACCCGTTTCCTGTCATGCCTTCCGGCACTCCTTCGCCACGCATCTGCTGATGGCCGGGCAGGATATCCGGACGATCCAGGAATTGCTGGGTCACAACGACGTGAGCACCACCATGATCTACACCCACGTGCTAGGGCGTGGAGCGCGGGGCGTCGCAAGCCCGATCGACTCGATGCTTGCTGCTCCCGCAAACGGAGCGCGGGCGTAATGCCGGGCTTTGCCGTGCCATGTCCCCGTCACCGCATTACGCCGAGCTTCACTGCGTTTCCAACTTCACCTTCCTGCGCGGGGCGTCGCAGCCGGAGGAGTTGGTCGAGCGCGCGCAAGCGCTCGGCTACACGGCGCTCGCGCTGACCGATGAATGTTCGGTCGCGGGCGTGGTGCGCGCCCATCTCAGGGCGCGCGAACTGGGCTTCAAGTTCATTGTTGGCAGCGAGTTCCGGCTGGAAGACGGCTTGCGGCTGGTGTTGCTCGCGCCGGACCGCGCGGCCTATGGCGATCTCTGCGAGCTGATCACGCAGGGACGGCGCTCGGCGGAGAAAGGCAGTTACCGGCTTTTGCGCGCCGACGTCGCGCGGTTCGCGGCGAATTGTCTTGCCCTGTGGCTTCCTTCCGTGCCGCTTGATGAGGAAGCAGCGTTGGCCGATGCGCAGTGGCTGCGCGAGACCTTCCCGAATCGTGCCCGGATCGCCGTCGAGTTGCTGCATGATGGTTGTGGGCAGGCGCGGCTCGTGGCGCTGAGTGCGCTTGGCGAGCGGGCGGGATTGCCGCTCGCCGCGGCAGGCGATGTGCACCTGCACGTGCGCGGGCGGCGCCCGCTTCAGGATGTGCTGACGGCCATTCGCCTCGGCACGACCGTGCAGGCGGCAGGCCACGCCCTGCAGCCGAGTGGCGAACGCTGCCTGCGTCCGCGCGAACAACTTGCCGCGCTCTATCCCCCGGAGCTGCTGGCCGAGACCGTGCATATCGCTGACCGCTGTCATTTCTCGCTCGATGAGCTGCGTTACGAATACCCGGAAGAGCTGGTGCCGGCGGGCGAGACCCCGGCCTCGCACCTGCGCAAGTTGACCGAGACGGGTCTTGCGCGGCGCTGGCCGGGCGGCACGCCGCCGAAGGTGCGCTCGCTCGTCGAGCATGAGCTGACCCTGATCGCCGAGCTCAAGTACGAGCCGTACTTTCTCACGGTGCACGACATCGTCGAATTCGCGCGCGCACGAAAGATTCTCTGCCAGGGCAGGGGATCGGCGGCCAACTCGGCGGTGTGCTTCGCGCTTGGCATCACCGAGGTCGATCCCGACCGCATCGAGACGCTGTTCGAGCGCTTTGTCTCGAAGGAGCGCGATGAGCCGCCCGATATCGACGTCGATTTCGAGCACGAGCGGCGCGAGGAGGTGATCCAGTACATCTATGAGAAGTACGGCCGCCACCGCGCGGCGCTGGCCGCTACTGTGATTACCTACCGGCCGAGAAGCGCGGTGCGCGATGTCGGCAAGGCGCTTGGGCTCGGGCTCGATCAGGTCGACCGGCTGGCGCGCAACCTGCAGTGGTGGGACGGCAAAGAACTCGCACCGGAGCGGTTGCGCGAGGCGGGCTTCGACCCCGGGAATCCTTTATTGCAAAAGCTGATTGCGCTGGTCGATGCGTTGCTCGGTTTCCCGCGCCACCTCTCGCAGCATGTTGGCGGGTTCGTCATCGCCCGCGACAACCTCTCGCGCCTGGTGCCAATCGAGAACGCGGCGATGGAGGACCGCACCGTGATTCAGTGGGACAAGGACGATCTCGATGCGCTCGGGCTGCTCAAGGTCGATGTGCTGGCGCTCGGCATGCTGTCGGCGATCCGCAAGGCACTCGACCTGGCGAGCGATTTCCGCGGCAAGCCGCTCGGCATGTCCGATGTGCCGGCAGAAGACCCGGCGGTGTACGAGATGATCCAGCGCGCCGACACCGTCGGTGTGTTCCAGATCGAGTCGCGTGCGCAGATGGCAATGCTCCCGCGCCTCAAGCCCGCATGTTTCTACGATCTCGTGATCGAAGTGGCGATCGTGCGCCCGGGCCCGATCCAGGGAAAGATGGTGCATCCCTACCTGCGCCGGCGCCAGGGCCTCGAGCCTGTGACCTATCCGTCCGAGGACGTGCGCGGCGTGTTGCAACGCACGCTCGGCGTGCCGATCTTCCAGGAACAGGTCATCAAGCTCGCCGTGGTGGCGGCCGGGTTCACGCCCGGCGAGGCCGACGGACTGCGTCGCGCGATGGCCACGTTTCGGCGCCGCGGCGGCATGGAGAAATTCGAGGCGCGCCTCATCGAGGGCATGCGCACGCGCGGTTACAACGAGGAGTTCGCGCGCCAGATCTTCCAGCAGATCCAGGGCTTCGGCGAGTATGGTTTCCCGGAGAGCCACAGCGCGAGCTTCGCACTGCTGGTGTATGTGTCGGCGTGGTTGAAGCACCATGAACCGGCGGCGTTCACCGCGGCGCTGCTGAATAGCCAGCCGATGGGTTTCTACGCGCCAGCGCAGCTGGTGCAGGACGCGCGCCGCCATGGCATCGAGGTGCGGCCGGTGGACGTGCGATTCAGCAATTGGGACTGCACGCTCGAACGCGGCAAGCAGAGTAAGCCGGCGGTGCGGCTCGGGCTGCGCATGGTCAATGGCCTCGCGCAGGCTGCCGCCGGGCGCATCGTGAGCGAGCGGGCGCGGACTCCTTATATAGGTATCGAGGAACTGGCGCGCCGGGCGCAACTTGGCCGTCGAGATCTTGACGCCCTGGCGGCGGCCGGGGCGCTCGTGGGTCTTTCCGGCCACCGCCACCGCGCACGTTGGGCAGTGGCCGGGGTGGAGCCGGCGTTGCCGCTGCTCGAGCAGGCGCCGATCGCCGAGGCGTTGCCCATGCTGCGGCCGCCGACGGAAGGGCA
>LJVB01000015.1 GCA_001304215.1 Acidithiobacillales bacterium SM1_46
CGGGACAACCTTGTCATCCAGGCCCTGGAGGAAAATCATCGGCCGGCCGAGCCGTTCGAAGTGATGAATCGGCGAACGCTCGACATAGCGATTGCGCTCCGCGGGATACGGTCCAACAAGACGCTCCAGGTAACGCGCCTCGAACTTATGGGTATCCTGCGCGAGCGCCTCGAGATCGCTGATGCCATAATAGCTAGCACCGGCCGCAAACACGTTATGAAAGGTGAGCGCACACAGTGTCGTAAAGCCGCCAGCGCTTGAGCCACGGATCGCAAGCCGTGCAGGATCGGCGCGTCCCTGCTGCACCAAATATTGCGCGCCACGCACGCAGTCTTCTACGTCAGCGATCCCCCAGCGCCCGTCGAGCGCGCGCCGATAGGTCCGCCCGAAACCGCTTGATCCGCGGTAATTCACGTCCAGCACCCCGAAGCCACGACTTGTCCAGTACTGCAGCCGCAGATTAAGCGTAGTGGTACTGGCGGAGGTCGGCCCGCCATGGCTCACGACCAATAGAGGCGACAACTCGCCGACTGGAACGCCGACGTCGCGGTTGCAGGGCGGATAAAACATGGCATGCGCCATCTCCCCATCGCCCGTTGGGTACGCCAGCATCTGCGGCTGCGAGAGATAGGCGGGGTTTATCGTAAGCGCGCTGGAAGTGCTCACTACTTCCGCGACCCCGCTCGCTGGATGCAGGCGCACGATCGCCGGTGCGCTCACTGACGAGCCGCCCACAAACCATGCCGCCCCTTCGCACGCGCACACGCTGGTCACGTCTGTATATGGGGTTGCGATCTCGCGCAGTGTGCACGCGACCAGGTCGATCTCGCCAAGCCGCCAGCGGCCTTGCTCGCTGAACGCGCAGACGATCCGCTTGGGTGTGGTGAAGGCATAAGTGGACATGCCGAACACCCACTGCGGTACACCGAACTCGGCCTCGCGCGGCGCAAGTGCCTCAACGCCAGAATCGCCCAGCCGGTAGATATTCCACCAGCCGCTTCTATCGGAAATGAAATGAAGCGTACCGTCCGGCCCGAACTGTGGCTGGAATATCGACTCCCCGCTTCCACCTGCCACGCGCCGGGCATTCCGCGGGAGACCGACCTGATCCAGCGACGCCACCCACAGTTCCGTGCTGTCCCACGGCATGTCCGGGTGTCGCCAACAAAGCCATGCGAGGCGTTCGTGATCAGGACTCAGTGTGGCAGACGCGTAGAAGTCCGCACCGGCGGCGAGCGTCGCAAGTTTGCCGCTCGCCACATCGATGGCAACCAGCGTGTTGATCGGTTCGCCATGCTCGAGGTGTTCTTCGCTCACGCACAGCAGCCGTCCGCGCCGGACATCCAGCAGGAGATCGGCGAAGCGCCGTGTGCCCGGCGTGGTGAGCGGCTCCGGGGTCGTCCCCACAACGAGACGGTAAATGCGGCCGTCGCCGTCGTGCACGAAATACACGGTTCCGTCATGCACGGTGAAGGCGCCACCGCCATACTCATGCACGCGGCTGCGCGCGTTGAACGGGGCCGGCAGAACGTCTTCGATAGTACCGTCTGCTCGCCGACGGCAGATCACGGTGCGTCCGCCCTCGCTGGGCCGGCCCTCGCTCCAGTAGAGATCGGCGTCGTCGGCGACGATCTGCCCGAGCGTAACCGTACCGGCCACGATCAGCTCGGCGGTAATGGGAGAGGACCAGGAACCGCACGGGGCGACGCGCGCAGCCATACGCGTCACGAACGCACTACTCGGACTGGCCGCCGATGAGACGAAGATTCGCTACTGGCAGCGGCCGCTCGATATATACGAACAAACCATCCTCGATGTCGCCAAGGCGCAGCAGCCGCAACTTCACTTCCTTCTTTGCGGCCTGCGCCGCTTTCAGGCGCCGCTGCAGATCGTCCAGCTCGGTCACTGGCTGCCCGTCCACCGCCACCAGCAGATCGCCGCTTTCGATCTTCTGCGCGTCGGCGGCCGAGCCGCGCTCGACGTAATGCACCATGAGTGCGAGCCGAGTGTCAGCCAGATCGCCAAGATCGCGCCATGGCGTGGCGGCAACGAGCAGGCCGGAGGCGTAGGCGCCACGCCGGCGCGTGACCGATTCGGCTGCCGCAAAGCGGCCCGTGAGCGTTACGGCCGCGTCGTCACGCACGACGTGAAGTGACGCCTGATCAAGCCGCCCGCGCAACAGGTGAATGAGACGCCCCTTGCTCTCGACACTTTCCTCCTCCCCCTCCACCCCGCGAATCTCGTCGCCGACCTGCAGTTTCATATCATCGCGCTCGGCGTGCACTTGCGCGACACGCAACTGCTTGCTCTCATCCACGTCCTTGTAAAACACCACCGGCAACTCCGGCGGCGAGGGATCGCGCCCGGCACGCAGCAGCTCAAGGACGCGGCAGGCCTGCACCATCGGCACGGCGAAGTTGGTGTTCTGGCTGCTCTTGCGCGAGGCGGTGTTGACGCCTACCACCATGCCCGTTTTCAGACTGATCAGTGGTCCACCCGAATTGCCGGGGTTGATCGGCGCATCCGTCTGCAACATCTCCAGTGCACCGCTGAACTTGGAGGTGACACCGGAAATGATCCCGCGTGTACCGGTATAGGAAAGATCCCACGGATGACCGAACGCCCCGACAGCATGGCCGATCGCAGGGAGCGCACGACAATCCAGTTGCGCCGCATTGAGCTTGCGCCTGTGCGCCTTGGGATCGACTTCGAGAATCGCAAGATCGACGTACGGATCGACAAACAGCTTCTTCGCCGGCACGAAGCCGTTGCCAAGAAACGACACCGACACCTTGGAGGGCGAGCGCGACACCACATGCGCGTTGCTCATGATCCAGCCGCGCTGGCTGTCGACGACAAACCCGGCGCCGATCGATGTACCCTTTCGATCACCGAAGAACGGTAGTTCCACCTGCGTGCGGACCTTCACCGTATAGTGTTTGGCAACATCGAATACCTCCTCGTCACCAGCAGCATGCACCAGACCGACCGGATTGGTTGCGAGCAGGATCGTGAGAACACCAGCCAATACACGCGGAAAGCTTGTCATTAGGGGAACTACCGGGAGATGCGGATAGCCAGAAGCGTAGCACAACCACGCGCAGCGCCTAGCTGCCGACATGCACAACTACCTCGCGCGCGCCACCCTGGCGGCGGTGCTCCCATAGATAGATTCCCTGCCACGCGCCAAGCGTCAGTTGGCCATCGGAGATGGGGATCGACAGGGACGTTGCCGTAAGCGCAGCCTTCACATGCGCCGGCATGTCATCCGGCCCCTCGGTGATGTGCGTATACAAGGCGTCACCTTCCGGCACGAGACGATTCAACCAGCGATCCAGATCGCGTCGCGCCGAGGGGTCGGCATTTTCCTGAATGACGAGACTTGCCGAAGTATGCCGGATAAAGACGGTACACAGTCCCTCGCGAACGCTAGTCTCACGCACCAGCGCCGTCACTGCCTCGGTAAATTCGTACAGACCCTGGCCGCGTGTGTGCACGCTCAGGTGTTTTACCATGGTTACTTCCGGTCGCTGTGACCAAGGTCCTTGCCCGGTGCGATGCGGTCACGAACCAATTGCTTGATCTCCTTCGGTTCGGGGTAGCGGCCCGCCTCCTTCTTGTTCCAGAGCTTCTCGCCATCGATTCGCACTTCGAAGATCCCGCCACTGCCTGGAACGAGCGCCACCTCACCCAGCTCTTCGCCGAAGGTCATGAGTAACTCCTGAGCCATCCAGCTGGCACGCAGAATAAACCTGCATTGCGCACAGTATTCTATTTCGACGCGCGCCTTCAGTTTCGCCATATCACGGTGCTCCTCGGTTCATCTGCAGTATAGAAAATGCGCCGGGCGTGTGTCTCGCACCGGCGAGTTGCGTTATAGTGGTGGCCTACTCATTTCTTTCTTCCCCGAGGTTGCCGTTATGAAAGCCGCTCTCAACACAGTGGTTGCGATGCATTACACACTCACCGATGACAGCGGCGAGGTGCTGGACTCAAGCACGGGTCGCGACCCACTCGCCTACCTGCATGGCCACAGCAATATCATCCCCGGGCTCGAGCAGGCCCTGGAAGGCAAGGAGGCCGGCTACAAGTCGAAGGTGACTGTTGCGCCGGGTGAAGGATATGGGGAAAAGAACCCGGAGGCTGTTTTCGAGGCGCCACGGGAACATTTCCCGCCCGAGATGACCCTCGCCGTTGGCGAGCGCGTCTATGCCGACGGGCCGAATGGGCGAATCTCGTTCGTGATCGTGGAACTGACCGACACGGGCGCGGTGCTTGACGCCAATCACCCGCTGGCCGGCAAGACCCTGCATTTCGATGTGGAGATCATTGAGGTGCGCGCCGCCACGACCGAAGAGCTCGAGCACGGCCATGTACATGGACCCGGTGGCCACGACCACTGAGAACTCGCCATGGCGCCGTCCGCCGCCGCACCTGAGGAGCGCAACTTCGAACTCGAGCTGACGCACGTCAGCGACTACGAGTTTCGTGTGAAGTTTGACTGGCCGCATGTGCCAGATCTCCTGCTTGACGAACCGGCGCCGCTCGGCAGGGAAAACGGGCCCAACGCTTCGCGGCTACTGGCGGCGGCGGTCGCCAACTGCCTGTCGGCTAGCCTGCTGTTCTGTCTCAACAAAACACATGCCGCCGCCCAAGGCCTGACGACACGCGTGCGCGGTAC
This sequence comes from Acidithiobacillales bacterium SM1_46, assembly GCA_001304215.1. Lineage (GTDB taxonomy): Bacteria > Pseudomonadota > Gammaproteobacteria > Acidiferrobacterales > Sulfurifustaceae > SM1-46. The sequence goes on from LJVB01000015.1 coordinate 4,682, forward strand.
CTATACACGCAACGCCAAAGGGCGACTTCGAATCGGCGGCGTCGAGGTGACGATCGCGGTGCAAGTCGACCACGCCCAGCAACCCAGGCTGGAGCGCTGCACCCATCTGTTCGAGGACTTCTGCGTGATCACGCAAAGCGTGCGTCAGGGCATCCCCATCAAGGTGCGTGTCGAGGACGCCGCGGGCGCGCTGCTCTACGAAGCCTGAGCTACGTCAGCCGTTCCGGCTTGAGTTCCCCGAGCCCGAGCACCTGAATGGCGAGCGCCAGTGCCTGTGCCGCGAATGCATCTACATCGGACCAATCATTTGAGGAACCGATCTCCTCGTTGAATGCAGCGCTGATCACGCGCAGCCGATGCGATCCCTCGGCCGCCAGTGATCGCGGATTCTTTTCGCAGCTCACGTAGAAGCCGGGCCTGCTCTCGCCGGCACGCACCAGCGCAAGGATATATTGATAACGAACGGCATCGGGACTCTCGATGTCGCCCAACACTACTGCCTGGTATTCGCCCAGCTGGTAGCGCTGCTTCGGTATAGCGGTGGTGATGCGGGGTGCCTGCATGGGGTGGTAGAACTCGTGCGTCGCCCGGTGCAGCAGATTAGCAGAATCAACGCCATGTCATAATCGGCGCCAATGATCGAGTCCGCTCGGTTGATGAGAACACTGGTGCACGCCCTGGCGCAGCGGCTCGCCATGCTCGGCACGGACTATGAGTTGCTGGCGCTGGATGGCAAGCGCGCGCACCTGCGCTTCATCGGACCGTTTGAGGGTCACGATATCGTGTGGGACGCGCACATCGAGGCGCTCGGTCGCGCTAGTGTGGCGCGCTACATCGATGTCGGCGCGCAGGACGTGAACGGCATCGCCCTGCGGGTTGGATTGCCGCTTGACGCGCTCAATGCAGCGGCGCTTGCCATGTGTGTACGGATGATCCGCCAATACAAGCTGTTGCGCCGCGGACGCTATGCCTTTGATGACCGCGGGCCGGTGCGGCCACAGAAGATCATCTCGGGCGGCCAGACGGGAGTCGACAGGGCGGCACTGGACGCCGCGATCGCGCTCACGATTCCATGCGGTGGTTACTGCCCCAGAGGGCGGCGCGCCGAAGACGGCCCGATTCCAGTCCACTACCCGCTTACCGAAACGGCGAGCGCCGACTACCCCGAACGTACCGCCCGCAACGTGCGGGAGGCCGACGGCACGCTCATCCTAACCCGCGGCGCGCCAAGCACCGGCACGGCGCTCACGCGCGAGCTCGCCCAACGCCACGGCAAACCCTGCCTCGTTATCGATCTCGATACCCCGGGCGAGCCACGCGCAGTCGGCATCTGGCTCGCACGCCACGGCATCCGCACACTCAACGTCGCCGGCCCGCGCGAGTCGTCGAACCCCGGAATCTACCGTCAGGCATCCGATTTCCTGCGGCGCGTGCTGACCTTGCACATTTAAGGGGCGGTACCCCCGGGCACCTTTATCCCACCGCGGTTGCGGCATATCATGCCGACCGCACCGTTCCTGCGCAGACGGGGCCGACAATACAACACCAAAATTTGCCGTATGCACCACGGGGGTCATCTCGATGAAACTCATTACCGCGGTTATCAAACCGTTCAAGCTCGATGACGTGCGCCAAGCACTGTCCGAGATCGGCGTACAAGGCATGACCGTAACCGAAGTGAAGGGATTCGGCCGCCAGAAAGGTCACACCGAGCTGTACCGCGGCGCCGAGTACGTCGTGGACTTCCTGCCAAAGACCAAGATCGAGGTGGCCGTCGCGGCCGATCTGACCGACCGCGTGGTGGAAGCAATCGCCGAGGCCGCGCGCACCGGAAAAATCGGTGACGGCAAGATCTTCATCAGCAGCATTGAACAGGTCGTGCGCATCCGCACCGGTGAAACCGGTCGCGGTGCACTGTAGTCCAGCCTTCACGGGGAGAACTGCCATGAAATCAATTCGCGCTCTGGTCGCGGCGGCTGCCGCGCTTGTCCTACCGCTCGCGGCCCACGCCGCGGACGCTCAGCCAACCTTGAACGCGGCCGATACGGCATGGATGCTTACCTCTACCGCACTGGTGCTGTTCATGACACTGCCCGGGCTTGCACTCTTCTACGGCGGGCTGGTGCGCACCAAGAACGTGTTGTCGGTGCTGATGCAGTGCTTTGCCATCGCCGCGGTGGCCTCGGTGGTGTGGGTATTGTTTGGCTATGCAGTTGCCTTTGGCGATGGCGGCGTGCAGAACGCCTGGTGGGGCGGGCTCGGCAAGGCATTACTCGCCGGCATCGGCGTGAACACAGTGAAGGGAACGATTCCGGAAACGGTGTTTGTCATGTTCCAAATGACGTTCGCGATCATCACGCCGGCACTCGTGGTAGGCGGCTTCGCGGAACGAATGAAGTTCTCCGCCATGCTGCTGTTCAGCCTGCTGTGGCTGGTGTTCGTTTACCTTCCGGTCTGCCACTGGGTATGGGGCGACGGCTGGCTGCAGAAGATGGGCTTGCTCGACTTTGCCGGAGGCACGGTGGTGCACATTAATGCTGGCGTCGCAGCACTGGTTGCGGCGCTCGTGCTCGGGCGCCGACGCGGATTTCCTGAAACAGCCATGGCGCCGCACAACCTCACCATGAGCGTGACCGGGGCGGGCATGCTGTGGGTAGGCTGGTTCGGCTTCAACGCCGGCAGCGCGGTGGCGGCCAACGGCGCGGCAGGCATGGCCATGCTAGTCACGCACGTCGGCGCCGCTGCCGGCGCCGCGGCGTGGATGATCTGCGAGTGGGTGCGGTTCCGGAAACCCAGCGTACTCGGCATCGTCACCGGCATGGTCGCGGGACTTGGTACCATCACGCCCGCCTCCGGTTACGTCGGTCCGCTCGGCGCGCTCGCGATTGGGCTTTCCGCCGGTGTCGTATGTTTCTTCGCCACCAACTTCATGAAGCGCGTGCTGCATATCGATGATTCTCTCGATGTGTTTCCGGTGCACGGAGTCGGTGGCATTCTCGGCACCACGCTCGCCGGTGTGTTCGCGGCGCCGTTCCTTGGCGGTGTCGGATTCGCTGAAGGCATGACGATGGGCAAACAGGTGGGCGTTCAGCTCACCGGAGTGGCGGTCACGATCGTCTGGTCGGCAGTGCTGACGCTTGTGCTGTTCAAGCTTGTCGACGCGCTCGTCGGTTTGCGGGTGAGTAGCGAGGAAGAAACCGAAGGCCTCGACACCGTGCTGCACAACGAAACCGGATACAACCTCTAGCGGCACGTCGGCGCAGCGCACGGCGGCAGTCCGCCGTGCGCCGTTTGCTTTCCGACCCGCCCGTCAAGAACGTGGTGTCGTCGTAGGCATGCCATTGACTGCCGGCGACGCGCGCGACACCGATTGTGAGGTTGAAGACGTCTGGCCCGCCGGCGAGCACGACGCGGGAACAGTTGACCGCCCGACACGCAAGCAGATGGCGTGCTGCCTCAATATCCTGCGGTAGTCAGGCAACAGCTGCCGTCACGTCGTGGGGGCGCGGGAAGCGTACGCACACGCGCAGTCCAGGCGAATGGGGTGCGTCTTCGAAATTCACAGTCGCGGAGTGAAGTTCCGCGATCCTCTGGACGATAGAAAGTCCGAGGCCGGTGCCCGAGGCGCGCGTGTCGCGCATGCGGTAGAAGCGCTCGAGCACGCGCTGGCGCTCCTCCACTGGAATGCCAGGGCCGCTGTCCGTCACGGTCAGCATGACGACCTCCGGGGCACTGTCAATCGCCACGTCGACGCGGGCATTTTCGTGGCTATGCTGAATGGCGTTATCCACGAGGTTTCGTACCAATACGCCGAGCAGCGCAGCGTCACCCCGCAGCGTGGCACGGTTGGTCTCGGTCACGCCAAGATCGATACGCCGCTCGATTGCGCGGCTGGCCAACCCGGCGACAGCCTCCGCCACAACGTCGGCAAGCACGACCTCGCGGTATTGGCGTGCGGCGCTTTCCGGATCGAGGCGCGCAAGCTGCAACATCTGCTCCACGAGTCGCGTGGCTCGATCGACACCGCGAATCAATTGATCGAGCGCCTGACCGCGTTCGGTTTCCACAGTCGCGCGTTGCGCCACCTGAGCCTGCGCCCTGAGCGCCGCGAGCGGCGTGCGCAGCTCGTGTGCCGCGTTGGACGTGAACCGCCGCTCACTTTCCAGGGCTCCTCTCAGACGCCCGAGAAGCCCGTTCAGCTCATTCGCCAGTGGCTGTATTTCCTCCGGCACGTCGCGCATGGCAAGCGGTTCGAGCGCCGAGGGTGTACGACGGCCGATCTCGCCTACCATCCGGCCCAATGGCGCGAGTCCCGCGCTGATGCCCGACCAGATAAGGACGGCGAGCAGAGGAAGCGCCAGCACCACCGGCAGCAAAGTAGTTCCCAGAATATCGTAGACGAGCTCGTTGCGAACCTCATAGCGCTCACCGACGTTAATCGTAACCATGATCGCCTTATCGGTAAGCGCAAACGTGCGCCAAGCGGCACCATCAATCTCGCGATCGTGGAAGCCGTCGGAAGGCGACATGGGTATTGGCGGCGAATTGGCCGAGCGCAGCAGCAGATCACCGTCTTGCCAGATCTGAAAGGCAATCCTCTCTTCGTAGGGATGAGCCTGACCGCCTATCAGTCCGGGCGCTACGCCGCTGTCTGAACTGTCCTCCTGCAGCTCATGGCGCGTCAGACCCAGCAACGCGCGAGCGGATTGGGACATTTCCGCATCAAACAACTTTTCAACCTCGTGACGTACCGCTGAGTAGGACAGCACAGCCAACAGCGCCCACGCCGCGGCGAACAGCGTAAGCAGCAACAAAAGCAGTCGATGGCGCAACGAGGGCATCAGCGGCCACGCGGCACGAGGTAACCGACCCCGCGGACTGTCTGGATCAATTCGCCGCCGAGCTTGCGACGCAGGTGATGCACGTGAACCTCGATGGCGTTGCTGCCGACATCCGCTCCCTGCGGGTAGAGCAATTCCTCAAGCCGCGCGCGTGACAGCACGCGCCCACTATTCTCGAGCAAGGCCCGGAGCAACGCGAACTCGCGCGGCGTGAGTTCAACCGGCTGGTCCGCACGGGTGACACGATGCGCTTGCGGATCGAGCACCAAATCGGCGTGGTGCAGCAGATCGTGGGGGCCGCGGTGGCGCCGCATCAGTGCCCGCATACGCGCATAAAGCTCAACGAGATCGAACGGCTTGACGAGGTAGTCATCGGCACCGCTGTCGAGTCCCTGCACGCGATCGGCAAGGGTGTCACGCGCAGTCAGCACCAGCACCGGCACCGTACGATGGTCGATGCGCAATCGCCGCAACACCTCGAGACCGCCGCGCAGCGGCAGATTGAGATCGAGCAGCACGATGTCAAAGTCACGTGCGAGCAGTACCGCCTCGGCCGCGTGCCCGTCCGTTACCCATTCGACCTCATAGTGTTCCTGCATGAGCCCGGCTCTGATGGCATCGCCGAGCAGTTCATCGTCTTCTACCAACAGCACGCGCATGCGGCCTTTATAGCGCAGTGTCTGCCCTAAAACGAGAGAGATCGCCAGGCGCGTGCTCCTGTAGCACGGACACCTGACGGTACATCTTGCGGGACATGGCCACCGCTCCTCCCGCTACCTCCAGGACGGTATGCGCCGAAACTCAAGTCCGATTTTCATCGAATCCCGACGCTGGCCGATTGTCGGGGCGCGTTACCCTTTGACCGGTCCATGGGCACGACCGGTTTGTTAGGGATTGCCGAGGACAATCACCGCCACCCCGGCAAACACCAATCCGGCGCCAATCAGCACGCTGGCATTGAGGTTCATTTGCCGAAATAGCAAGAACGCGAACAACACAACGAATACAGGGTAGGTAATCTCAATGAGACTGGCGAGCGTGGCATTCTTTCCGGAGATCGAAAGATAGAGCAGCACGGACCCCGCGAGGCTGGTAAGCGCGAGGGCAAGGATTGGCACCCGCTCGCTCCAGCTCATGGCGCGCAACGTGGCGAGGTCGGCGTCCACGCCGCGCGTGACGAACGGAAGGGCCAGGATCGGCAGCGCCGTCAGTAACAGCACGCCAGTCAATGAAAAGCGCTTGAGCGCGTGATCGACCAGCGGGTAATGGATTCCCCAAACCAGCGCTGCGCCAAGCGCAGTTACGTACCACGGCAGATGCATTGTTATTTCCCCCTAAAGAACTGCACCAACCCGTCACCGGACTGTCATGCACCTTGCCTACTCTAACAAACACAACCAACGGAGAAACATAGATGCGATCGACACCGACTCCCGATGCCAGGGGCACGAGCAAAGCCACGCCAGGACGCTCGCCAGCGAGAAAGCCGCGCTCGAGGCGCGTCTCGCACGCCTCACTCAATCCGACGACAGCGCCTATGAAAAGGCGCTGATTCGCACTTACGAACAGCTGATCGAAACATGCCGCGCCGAGTTCATGCCGCACACTGCCGCGCTATAATCCCGCCACGCCGCGTGCTGTGTCCTATTCGAGAGCGCGCGGATAAAACGGAAACTCGTGCGTGGCATTCCCGGTCCTTGATCAATTCCGGTTTCACCATGTGTTGGCGGAAACGCCCGGCACGGCACTGGTCATGTTTACGAGCGAGGGCTGCGGTTCCTGCGGTCACTGGAAACGAGTGCTGACGGAGTACCAGGCGCGCCACCCGGACCTCGCCATATTCGAAGTTGACGCCGGACATGATCTTGCACTGGCGCGCGAGTTTCACGTGTTTCATCTTCCGGCGTTGTTCCTGTTCCACAACGGACAGTTCCACGCATCGGTGCAAAGCGAGGCGCACCTGGAACGCCTTCGTGCAGCCATTGCACACGCGCTCGCCCAACCGGCGCAGGAGGCGCCATGAGCGCCGACATTCTCTGTACAAGAAAACCGGTTTCGCTATACTGGCCAGCGGCCGAAAGGCCGTGGTTGTCGCCGTAGCGGTTCCTCGCCAGTCGCCCCGCGCGTCTCGAAGCGTCCGTCCACGCCAGCAGCCGCCGGTTCAATTCTTGAGCGAGGCAACTCCGTAATGCGTACAGGTACCGTCAAATGGTTTAACGAAACAAAGGGATTTGGCTTCATCGCCCCGGAGGACGGGAGCGCCGATGTCTTCGTGCACTATTCCGTCATTCAGGGCACAGGCTTCAAGAAGCTCGTCGAGGGTCAATCGGTGGAATTTGAAAGCCAGAAGGGCCCCAAGGGACTGCAGGCGACCGTCGTCAAACCGCTATAGCGGCGAACGGATTCATCCCGTCGGCAGTGCGCCGACATAAAAAACCCCGCCGTGCCACGGCGGGGTTTTCTTGTTGACTCGACACGCTACTGCTTCACTTCTTCTTGGCCGCCTTGGCAACCTCGATCCTGCCGTTGTCGAAATTGATCTTTTCGTTCGCGCGCAAGGCACGCTCAATTTGCCAACCCTTGGCCTTGTTGCGCAACAGATAGCTTATCTTGGTCGGCTCGGCAGCGCCCTCCAGCCGATAGCTCACTTCGCATTGCCCGATCTTGTACTTGTCCGCGATGCGGCTCTCGAAGCCTACGTCGTACACGCCCTTCTTCGGCGACCTCTTGGCAAGCTCGGCTTCCAACCGGCGGGCGGCGAGATATGGGAACAGCTCGGCATATGGTGCCTTGGCGCCCGGCGCCTTGACCGGATGCGCCTCGTCGATCTGCGTCAGCTTGAGCTGACCGCGGACCTTCCATTCACCCTGCGCCTTCATGAACTGGTAGCGCTCTGCGGTGGGCGCGGCATCGCCGGCCCGATAACGCACCTCGAGATAGCCGGTCATCGCATCGCCACTACCGGCCAGGCGCTGGTCATGGAAGGTGACATCAGCGATGTTGCGACCCGGATCGCCCTTCAGCAGCTCTTGCAGCGTGAGATATTCGAGCGTGTCGGTCGCGTCGGCCGACAAGTCCGGCTTGCCATTGACGATTCGGAACCCGCGCACCTCGGCATTGAACGTGCCGGCCACCGTGCTCTTCTGGTCATCGGGCAACGTGAGCAGCAGCTTGCCGGGGATCTTGCCGTCTTTCTCCTCCGCGCCCAGCTCGAGTTGCAGCGTGTAGTGGTCCTTGAATTCCCTCGACTGCGGCGCGCCATCGGCGTCGTCCTTCCAGCTGACTCGCACTCCCGGCGCGCTGTCAGCCTTGGTGTCTGCCGCCACTTTAACGTTCTTCCCGGCCGGCACATCCCAGGCCTTGGAAAGTCCGTGGATGCTGACGCCGGCGGTTGCCGGATCCTTGCCGGATAGCAGCACCAATACGCCGTTCTGTACATAGGCGCGTTCGAGCGAGAACGGTTTGCCGCTCACCATGCCTTTCACGGGCTCATTCGGAATGACGGGCGCCGCAGCCCGCTTGGGCTTGGCCGGTGCCGCAGCCGGCGCCGACGCGTCTTCACCGCGGCGCTTGATGGCTGGAGCTTTCTTGACCGTCGTGGCGGCGGGTTTGTCCTCGAATATACCGACGACCGAGTCGACCAGTGCGCCGCTATCAGGCAGGAGAAAGTACGCTGCAGCAGCCCCACCCAACACCACCAGTACCGCCAGCTGGATTACCGTTTTCTTGTCGAGCGCCATTGGATTCCCTGCCCTCCAGTCAAATCAGCCCTAAGAATAGTCGCTTGCACCGCCGGCGCCAATTCGCCGAACGGGCACCCCGGAAACGGACTTGCGCAATTACCCGCCGCATTCGCGCAAGCACATCAGGCAATGAGTTCGGCATCCCGCGCCTCGCGGTTCGCCCGAACTCCGAAATACAGGTAAGCCAGCACCACCGCCAGCAGTATCGGCACGGGAACCGAGTACCCGAGGGAGGCTGCGATCACCTCAAACCAGACCGACGGCGTGATGGCGACGGCAGCGATACGTACCAGCGATTGAAAAGGCAGCCCAGGCGGGCGGGCGCGGCCGAACAGCCATCCGATTCCGCCAAACACAAAGGCCTGGCCCATTCGGTAAAACGCCAGGTACAGCACCATAACCAGCGACATCACCGGAACCGAGACGAAACGCGAAAGCGCCACCCAGTTGGCAAGGCTTTCAGCATCGAGACGCACGCCGTCCAGATGGTCGAGCGAGTAGCGCTCAACCTCGTCACCATCGCGGACGATTAGCTCGGTCGCCGTCAGGAGAACCGGCGCTTGCGCCTGCTCGAGGTTCGTGATTGCGCCGCTGGTATCGAGCACGGCGAGCCGTACGTCGCGCCCACGCAGCGTGATGACGTAAGGCATGTCGGCCTCCACCCGGACACGACCCTGATCGACTCGCACCACCGGCATCTGTTCGACGATATGTGGCGCGTAATGCTCGGCAAAGTGCAGTACGGCGAGCTGCAGCCGAACCGCGGTCGGCAACCACGCCACGGCGACAAGCAGCAGCACGTAGGTGATTGCCACGCCCTTCCAGTTGCGGGCGACATCGCGATAGAGCGCGCCGGAGAAGAACGCCAGGTACAGGGCCTGATAGATGCGAAATTGCGCCACAGTGCGGTATTGGCAGGAAACGCGGCAAGCGCCGCATGATGGTTGCGGCGCGATGGTACCAGAACCGTAGCGACGCGACAGCGGGTGCCTCGTTCGCGCGTTGGCGGGCGCGAGATGTCAGAAGCCTGCGAAATACGCCGTCTCCAGCAATGCGATGGCATTCCAGAGCGCGTGCGTGGCAAACGGTAGCAACACCGAGCCGGTGCGCGCCCGCATCCAGCCCAGGTACAGCCCGCCGACAAGAACCTGCGAAAGATCGAAGAGATCGTATTGGGTGTGTATGACGGTCCAGATGAGCGCCGATACGACGATCGCTCCCGCGGGTCCGATACGCGAGTGCGCCAGCCCCGCATACAGGAATCCGCGGAAGAACACCTCCTCGAACAACGGCGCCACCATCACCACCGCGAGCGCAAGCAGTGGCAGCCAACCGGCCGTCTCATAGGCAAGCCGCATGAACTCCGGCACCGCAGGACGATCCGCAAGATAATTGGCCAGCTCCGCAACACCGACCAGCATGAGGCTTGCCGCGAACCAGAACCGGAAGGTACGCCAACCTGCCCAACGCCAGGCGAGATAAGTCGCCGGACGAGCCCCCCGTCGGCCATGGATGATCACGATCAGCAGTGCGCCGCAGACGCCGGCCGTGGCATGTGTCGACAGCGCGAGCACGAGCCCAGCATAGCGCGCGAACACACTAGCGCCGGACGCAAGCTCCGGATCCCGCATCTGCATGACGTCGGAGAAGACATGCCAGACGCCGTACTGAACGAGCATGAAAATGCCAAGCAGCAACACGCTCCAGCCGAGTGTGGCCCACGGTCCCCAGTACTCGTGGCGATCATTGCGACGGGCGATTGGCATCGAAGATTGGTTCCGGGGCTTGGGCCAAATGCTAGTCGAGTCGATATGGCTCCGATACCATCTGGTCATGCCCGCCGACCGGCTCTACCGTGTGATCGAGCGTCTTGGCTATCTGTTACGGACTGATATCCAACGCGACCGTGACGGTCATGGTGCCCTGCAACCAGCCCAGCGTGCGGCACTCGAGTACCTGGCACGCTGCAACCGGCTAAGTAACACCCCGGCGGCGGTCACCGAGTTCCTGCAACTCACCAAGGGCACGGTTTCACAGACGCTTGGCGTACTGGCCCGTCGTGGACTTGTCGAGAAACGACGCGACGGGACAGACCGTCGCGTGGTGCGTCTCGCGCTTACCCCCGCGGGTCGACGCGTCGTCGCGGTCCGTGGCCGGATCTGGCGGCGGGCGTGCGAGGCGCTCGATGCCAAGCAAATCGCACGGGCAGGAGCACTGCTGGAAGATGTGGTGCGCGGGGCGCAGCGTGCGAGCGCGACCCGCAGTTTCGGCGAATGCCATGACTGTCGAATGCTGGGAAGGGAGCGCGGCGGGCGCTATCGTTGTGGGCTCGTCGACGAACCGCTTTCGGTCGCCGAGACTCGCAAGATCTGCCGCCAACATGCCCCACTGAATAGAAAGTCTCGGCCCAATCGGGGCTGACATGACAGAGAAAGCGACCGTTGCGCTTCGGTTGCGACCGCGCCGACAAGGGTCGCCCCGGGGGATGCCGGAAATTGTAAGCGGCCGGGCGGAACGGGTAGGATTGACCCTCTCGTGGCGGCCCGCAGGTGCCGCGCTGTCAGGAGACGTCTATGAACGACAAGAAGGTCCGTACCGCAACCCTCGATCTGCCCCTCGCGGAGGCAAGCCGCGACGTCGCAACCGCGCCCGCCACGGCGACCGATCGCTGGCTGGCGCGCAAGATGCTGAAGGTGCTTGGCAATCCGCCGGTCACGGTCGTTCTGTGGAGCGGTGAGGAAATCGTCGCCTCGCAGGATACGCCCGTCGCCCGCGTGCGCTTCCGCGACCGTGGAGCACTGTTTCGCCTTCTGGTGAATCCGGATCTGCATTTCGGCGATCTCTACTCGATCGGACGGATCGAGGTGGACGGGAATCTCGTCGAGGTGCTCGAGGTCACCTACCGGGCGACAAACAGGCTTCAACAAGCCCGCGCTCTGAAGGAACTGCGCAGCGAGTATCTGACGCGTGCGCGACGCAACAGCCTTTCCGGTTCGCGCCAGAACATCCAGCACCACTACGATCTTGGTAACGAGTTCTACGAGCTGTGGCTGGACTCGGCCGGTATGCAGTACACCTGCGCTTACTTTCCCTCGCCCACGATGACGCTTGAGGACGCCCAGATCGCGAAAATGGATCATGTCTGCCGCAAGCTCCAGCTCAATCCGGGCGACACCGTGGTTGAAGCGGGCTGCGGGTGGGGCGGTCTCGCGCGTCACATGGCGCGCCACTACGGCGTCAAAGTGCGATCCTACAACATCTCTCGCGAGCAGATCGCGTACGCGCGCGCCAAGGCCAAGCTCGAAGGACTGGCAGACCGTATTGACTACGTCGAGGACGACTATCGGAACATGGATGGCGACTACGACGTGTTCGTTTCCATCGGCATGCTTGAGCATGTCGGCTGTGATAACTACGCGAACCTCGGCGCCGTCGTCGACCGTGTCCTCAAGGAGGACGGCCGCGCACTGATCCACACGATCGGGCGCAATCGTCCCGAGAAGATGAATGCCTGGATCGAGAGGCGCATCTTCCCCGGCGCCTATCCACCGACGCTTCGCGAAATGATGGAGATTTTCGAGCCCAACGGCTTGTCGGTGCTTGATGTTGAGAACTTGCGCCTGCACTACGCCAAAACCCTTGAGCACTGGTTGGCGCGCTTTGAATCGCACCGTGACATCATCGAGCGCATGTTTGACGCGAAGTTCGTTCGCGCCTGGCGACTGTACCTGGCCGGCTCGTTGGCGGCATTTACAACGGCCTCGTTGCAGCTCTTTCAGGTGGTATTCACGCGTGCCGAGAACAACAACCTTGCCTGGTCACGTGCACACCTTTATCGCGGGGGACGCGCTGGCGAGCTGCACGATCGGGCTGATGAGTTGCTGCGCGGCGCCATGCCGCGTGCGCGCAAAACCAGCAAGACACCGCAGTAATTTCGCCACCGCTGGCGTGACCGCGACCCGTCAGTAGCAGTGCTTATGTTCCTTTCGACGGCGTCCGGCGATGTGCAGGGATGCACGAGTCCAGGCGCGCGGGATGCGCGTTTGCGCCGCGTAAACCCGACTCAGTAGTAGTGCTTATGTTCCTTTCGACGGCGTCCGGCGCGCTGCACCACCACGCCGCGCACGGTAAAGCTTGAAACGAGCTCCACCTCGGGAAAGACGGGATTGAGCGCCTTGAGATACTTGCGACCGTTCTCGACCACATACTGCCGGAAGGTTGTCTCGCCCGCGTAGTCGATTACCACATAGGCGCCGGAGTGCGGCGGCATGGCCGGATCGACAATGATTATGTGTCCATCAACGAACTCCGGCGCCATGCTGTCGCCAATCACCCGCAAGGCGTACGGCTCGGCGTCGGCGCAAGAGCTGATCTCGGCGTCCGCTATCGCGTGTTCAGTACTAATGGGTATGTTTTTGAACTTCTGACTCATGGCGACCCCCCGAAGCCGCGCTGCGCAAGCGATCAGTACCGACGCCCGGAACCCAGCGCGCACAGGGCTCCGCGGCACTAAGCAGGCGGAACAGAAGCTCCCGTGTACGGCGTGACTGCTCCGAGTGATCCGACATCCAACAGATGAAGGTGGCGAGATAGATTGACGTAAGTGCGGTCTCTTCGAATGCCCGCCACGGAAAGGGCGCTCGGCGGCCGGCCGCTTCCCGCCACCATTGCACGGTTCGACTGATGCGCATCAATCCAGCCCACTGGAAATGCACATGACCGAACTCAAGCTTACCGAGAATCATCTCACGCGTCGCGCGCCGGTGCGCGGCAAGCGCGCCCGATCGCGCGAAGGCAGGTCCGCGACCTCGGGCGCTGCCGCAGCCACTAACATGGCGTGATCCGCCCGGTCGAACCAGGCATCGACAATGTCTTCCTTTTCGCGAAAACACGAGCGCACGTCGCTCAGCCCGATTCCTAGTCGCCGCGCCACCTCGTGGAGTCGCACCTGCTCCCACGAGGATTCCTCGGCCAAAGCGAGTGCGGCATCTACAATGCGATCCTGCAGTAATGGGTCCATGGCGGGGACTCGTAGCGCTCGAATTCTATGCCGTCGGGGCGCGGCCGGGACGTCGCCGCAGACACCTAGCCGCGCGCCGGGTTTGCGGCCGAGCGACGCATGATCGCCTCGACCATCGCCACCTTCACGAGATCAGGATTCAGCACCTCGGGTAGCAACTGGCGCAGATGATAGAGCTTCTCCGCCTGTCGGCAAGCGGCCTGTTCGAGGCGATCCCGCGTTCCGCGCGTCAAATTGCTGTGCGTCAGCAGTCCGGGTGCGAGCCAGTCATGATAATCGCGTATCAGGCCGCGTTCGGCCTCGGTCTCCCAGCGCTCGCTCACCAGCAACTCCGGAAACGCCTCACGAACCAGTCGTCGCCCGCGCAGAGCATCGCTGATTCCATTCCCGCCGAGTCCCATCCCGCTGCCGTCCTCGGATCGCACGAACCACTGCGCGCGCACGCGCACACCGGCCGCCTTCTGCACACAGCGGCTCACCAGTTCACGATGAGCAATGAGTGAAACGGTGTTGCCAGAACTGAAGGTACGTGAAACAAAGCTGTCGTCGCCGGCAAGCGCCGGGTGCCACTGCGGAGTGAATGTCGGCGGTGGAGCAGCACGTTCGAGCGTGCTGGTGAGCAGCGCAAGCGGTACCTGCTCGCGCCCATCCAGCAGCCAGAGTTCCTGTCGATCCGCAAGCGGAAATGGCAATACTGGCGCGCTCCGCATCGCGTCGAAAAACGCCCGCGTGCGATCAGTCTCAATCAGATTGCCACTACCGTCCGCGCGCCACACTGCCCGTCCCGCGAAGCGCGGGTAGCGGCTCTGCACGCGCACTTGCCACGTGATGCCATCCGGACTCATGGCCCGGAAGCCCGGAAGATCCACCACCTGGACGGTGCCTTGATAGGGCGAGAGCCGGCGCAGACTGTAGTAACGCACATCGTCCATACACATCATCATCGCGCTTTCCCGGGAACTTGGCGATCCCCGGATTGGCCGGCCCGTGGCGTCTGGCAGGCCCGCCAGCGGTTCTCCCGCCAGCGACGTAACGTCTATGAGACAGCTTTCTTGCGGCGCGCCCTCGGGTGCGCCTGGTCGTAGACGCGGGCGAGATGCTGAAAATCGAGATGGGTGTAAATCTGGGTCGTCGACAGATTGGCGTGACCGAGAAGCTCCTGCACGGCACGCAGATCACCGCTCGATTCAAGCAGATGCGACGCGAACGAGTGGCGCAACATGTGCGGATGCACGTGCCGGCCGAGGCCCTGGCGATGCGCGACGAGTGCGACGCGTTGCTCGATCGCCCGCCCCGACAGCCGCTCCCCGCGCTGACTGACGAACAGGGCCGCCTCGCTGGTACCCGCGAGGCGAGCGCGCGCTGGTAACCACGCCCGAATTGCATCAGCGGCGGCGCTGCCAACCGGTATCACCCGCTCCTTGGCTCCCTTGCCAGTAACGCGCACGAGCGACTCGCTGAAATCCAGATCGACCAGGTTCAGCGCCGCGAGTTCGGCGAGACGCAGACCGGAGGAATAGAACAACTCGAGCATGGCGCGATCACGCCGCGCAATCGGACCATCGCCAACCGCCTCGACCAGACGAACCGCCTCGTCGGTGCTGAGCGCCTGGGGCAAGCGCCGCGGCGCGCGCGGTGCCGGCACTCCAACGGCCGGGCTGCGTCGCGCCAAGCCCTCGCGCACGAGGAAACGATAGAACGAGCGAGTCGCTGAGAGGATGCGCTGAATGCTCTTGGGGGCCAGCCGCGCATGATGCAGCGAGGCCACAAATTGACGCACATCGGGCGTTGTCAGCGCCGCCCAATCAGTTCGCCCATTGCGTGCGCAGAACTCTTCCAGCCGCACCAGGTCACGGCGATAACTCTCGACGGTGTGCGCGGCGGCACGCCGCTCATTCTGGAGATAACGGAGAAACTGCCTGACCGCCGATTGGGAATCGACAGCGGCATGCTGGCGAACGCGGCTCACCGCAGGTAACGCACCAGCCCCTGCATCAGCAAGTCACCGAGCCGCGCAAGATACACCGTGCCCATGCCGGGGTGGAAACGATGTGGATCGTGGCTGCCGAGCGCGAGCACGCCACGCGGATTCTTGTCGCCGAGCGGGATGATCGCACAGGAGCGGATATCCGCCACGCGCTCGCCAAACAGATAGCGCTGCAACCCTTCGTCAAACTCACCGCCGCAAAGAGGCTTGCCGCTCGCGAGTTCAGTGAACACCGCTGCAAGCCGGTGGTCATCTTCAAGCACCAGTTCCGGTCCGTTGGGTGACGAATCGGCGCGGCCGCGCAGGCGCACCACTACCGCTTCCAATCCGAATTCCTGGCGCAGCAACTCGCGCGCCGCCTCGATAGCATCCTCAAAGTTGCGCGCCTCCAGCAGCGCCAACGCGAATTGGTGCAGCCGCTTGCCAAGCGCGTCGTTTTCGCGTGCGATGCTTACCAACTCGCGCAACTGGCGTTGCAGGCCCTGCTCACGTTCGCGCAGCAGCTGTACCTGGCGCTCGATGAGGGATACCGCAGGCCCGCCCACCTCATGCGAAATCCTGATGCGAGCCAGCGCCTCGGGATGGCGATCGAAATAATCGGGGTGATCCTCCAGATAACGCGCGACCGCGTCTTCCCAGGAAAGTTCGTCCTGCGGATCGTCGTTCGAGAGCTTCTGTGTCATAAATGGTCGAGATCCAACGTGCCTTCGAATACCGTACTGGCCGGGCCCGTCATCGATACCGCGTGCCCTTCGCCCTCCCAGGTCACGTGCAAGCTCCCCCCGGGCAGACCCACCTCTACAGTAGCATCAAGCAGTCCCCGTTGGCGACCGGCGACAACGGCGGCGCAAGCCCCGGTCCCGCAGGCCAGAGTCTCGCCCGCGCCGCGCTCATAGACGCGTAGACGGATGTGACTGCGATCGACCACTTGCATAAAACCGGCATTAACGCGCCGCGGGAAACGCGCATGGCGCTCAATGCGCGGTCCGTCGTCCGCGACGTCGGCCCGCTCAACGTCCGGGACGATCAACACGGCGTGGGGGTTTCCGATCGAGAGCACACTCACCCGGACCATGCGACCATCGATGTCGAGGTCGTACTGCTCGGCGCGTGCCGGCGCGTCGAAGGGAATGTCGGCGGGTTCGAATCGCGGCGTACCCATGTCGACCGTTACCTGCCCATCGGGCTCAAGCCGCGGGCGGATCACACCGGCCAGTGTCTCCACCGCAATCTCCCGCTTGTGGGTAAGGTCCTTGTCATGCACGAAACGCACGAAGCAGCGCGCACCATTTCCGCACTGCTCCACTTCGCCGCCATCGGCATTGAAGATCCGATAACGAAAATCTGTGCCCGGCGTGCTCGAGCGCTCAACCAGGAGCACCTGGTCGCAACCGACACCAAAGTGGCGATCAGCGATTCGTCGAACCTGCTCTGTCGACAGCCGGAGGGCCCTTGTCACGCCGTCCAGCACGACAAAGTCATTACCGAGTCCTTGCATCTTGCTGAACGGAATCAACATTAAAAAAGCTTACCATGCTTGCAGCAGGCGCCTGAAACCTGAAATAGTAAACAGGCATGAAAGCGTACGTCCTCAATCACTTCAACACGCTGCGCACCTCGAAGAACCACCGCCTGCGCAAGACGGTCGGCGTGCTGCTGGTCATCGGCGGCATGCTTGGCTTCCTGCCGGTACTGGGTTACTGGATGCTGCCACTTGGGTTGGCGTTGTTGTCTGTCGACTGGCCGTGGGCAAGGCGCATCTTCCGGCACCTGCGCATCGCCTGGGGGCGCAACTATCAGCGGGTCATGCGCTGGCGCGCGCGACTGTTGCCGAACCGCCACTGACAGGCTGGTGACTGTGCCTACGAAACGCCGTCATGCACGCGGCATCATCCCATGAACAAGCAGATGCCGATCGCTGACGGTCTCGACCTTGAACGCCAACCCGGCCTGCCGCAACTGGACCCGCACCTCATCGGGCCGGAATGCAGCGCATAGCGAATTGGCGAAATCGCGCCGCAGAATCTCCGGCTCCGCCACCGCGTGGGCGGAAACCAGGGCATCCACCGCCTCGCGCGAGGGTGGACGAAACAGATCCATCACCAGCACCGCGGCGCCAGGCAGGGCGAGCGACTGAATGGCACGCCACATCACCGTCGGGTCGTGCAGATGATGCAAGAGACTGTTGCTGATTACCGTGTCGAAATCACGCGAGATTCCCGCGAGGTCCGGCAACCGGAGGTGATGCAGCACGATGCGCGCCTCGAGACCTGCGTCCCGCACCGCGGTCTGTGCGCAACGAAGCATCGCCGGCGCCCCATCAATGGCCGTGAGCTGCCCTTGTGGCCAGGCACGCGCAAAGCGCACGCTGATATCGGCGGCACCGCAGCCCAGATCGAGGATCCGGCGCGGCGCGTGGGCGGGAAACAGGCGCCGAAAATGATCGACGAAGGCCTGGTGAGGTACGCTGAAGTCCGCCTGCGCGTAGGCCTCGGCCTGCGCCTGCTGGTCCATCAGCTCAGGCTCCGGCACGCGCTCCATACATGCTCCCGTCTAACCGGGAAGCAGCGACTCCGCTGCGAGCAACTCGTCGAGGCTTTCGCGCCGACGCACGACCTGGAAGCGATCGCCGTCGACCATGACCTCGGCGGCACGTGGGCGGGTATTGTAGTTCGAGCTCATCGCCATACCGTAGGCACCCGCCGAGGCCACAACCAGCAGATCACCCGCCTCGATGCCGAGCTCGCGATTGCGCCCCAGAAAATCGCCGCTCTCGCACACCGGTCCGACCACATCGTAAACGCGCGGTGTGCGCGGCGCATCCACTTTCACCGGCGCGATATCGTGCCAGGCGTCGTAGAGCGCCGGGCGCATGAGATCGTTCATGCCGGCATCCACGATCGCGAAGTTGCGCACTCCTCCCAGCTTCAGGTACAGCACGCGCGCGAGCAGCACGCCAGCGTTGCCAACGATGGCGCGCCCGGGCTGAATCATGAGTCGCAGGCGCTGGTAGCGCGACCCGAGACCCTGCAGGCGATTGAGGATAGCGAGCACATAATCATCTGGCTCGGGTGGGCTTTCGTCACGGTAGTTGATGCCGAGTCCGCCACCAAGATCGAGATGTTCAAGTTCGATACCGGCATCGCCAAGTTCGCCCACCAGCTCGACGACCCGTTCGAGGGCATCGACGAATGGATCCATGTCGGTAATTTGGGAACCAATATGGCATCCCACGCCGGTGATCTGCAGGTGCGGAAGCGACTGCGCGCGCTGATAGATCGCGAGCGCGCGCTCGATCGGCACGCCGAACTTGCTTTCCTTCAACCCGGTAGAAATATAGGGGTGCGTAGCGGGATCGACATCCGGATTCACCCGCAGCGCCACCGGCGCGCGTTTGCCCATGCGGCCCGCGACCTCGTTCAATTGGTCGAGCTCAGGCTCTGACTCCACGTTGAAGCAGCCGATGCCGGCGGCGAGCGCAAGCTGCATCTCCTCGCGAGTCTTGCCGACGCCCGAGAACACCACCTTCGCGGTGTCGCCACCCGCGCGGCGCACGCGCTCCAGCTCACCACCCGAAACGATGTCAAATCCGGCGCCGAGTCGCACCAGCACATTAAGCAGCGCGAGCGTGGAATTGGCCTTGACCGCATAACAGACCTGATGCGCGCGCGTACCGAATGCCGCATCGAATGCCCGGTAACGCGCCTCGATCGCCGCCCGAGAATAGATGTAGCACGGTGTGCCCACCTGCTCGGCAATCGCCGCGACGGGCACATCCTCGGCAAACAACTGCCGGTCACGGAAACCAAAAGGGTTCATGCAAGCTCAGGGCCGGGAAGCCGCTTCCGGCGGTTTGCCGGCGTCCGGTGGCAAGTAGAGCGGCCCGCGCTTGCCGCATCCGCCTGCAAGCAGAAGAACGATCAGCAACAGTCCGGCCAGGCGCCCGTAGCGCGAATCCATACGCGTGTCCATGGTGTGGCCGCGTAGTGTAGCCTGCCACTGCTTTGCGATAAACCGTATCCTTGAGACACCATGACGCGCCTGTGGCGCTCCGGTAACATCGCGCCATCCCGACCATCGACACTAGTTACGGAATCCCGGAACATGAAGGACGCGGAATTCAAGCGCCAGTTCGACGCCACGCTGTTAGCGATCGAACAGGCGATCGAGAACAGCGACGCTGACATCGAGTTCGAGACTGCCAACGACATTCTGACACTCGAATTCCCCAACCGCAGCAAGATCATCATCAACGCCCAGTCGGCCGTCCGCCAGCTCTGGGTCGCGGCGCGCAGTGGCGGTTTCCACTATGACTTCGACGCCGCGAGCGGTACATGGCGCAGCCACCAAACAGGCGTGGAGCTGTTCGCGGAACTTTCACGCCTCGCAAGCGAGCAGGCCGGCGAGGCTATCCGCCTCGCTTGACCGTGCGCTTGTCAAACACGACCTGCGCCACGTCGTCGTAGTGACGGGCGAAGTGTGCCTTCAGGCCGGCGCGGATATAGGCCGGCAACTCATCGAAGTCGCCTCGATTTGCTTCCGGTAGAACCAGCTCGCGGATTCCGGCGCGGCGCGCCGCAATTACCTTTTCCCGAATACCACCCACCGCCAGCACCTGACCGGTGAGGGTGATTTCGCCCGTCATCGCGATCGGGCGTGGCAGGCGCCGCCCACGCGCCAGCGATAGCAGCGCGCTCGTCATGGTGACCCCGGCGCTCGGGCCGTCCTTTGGCGTCGCGCCGGCCGGCACGTGCAAGTGCACGAACGCCTTGTCGAAGTATTCGCGCGGCGCGCCGTAGTGATCGCAGTGCGAGGCCGCGTAGCTGTAGGCGATCTCAGCGGACTCCTTCATCACCGCGCCGAGCTGGCCCGTGAGCTTGAAGCCGCGCCCCGCCTCATGCACGCGTGTTGCCTCCACATCCAGCGTGGCGCCACCGAGCGGCGTCCAGGCGAGCCCCGTGACGACGCCCACACCTCTTTGCGGAGGCTCGGGACGAAAGTCGGTCTTGCCCAGATAGGCCTCAAGGTCCTTCGCGCCCACGTGAACCGGCGGTTTCGTGCCTTGAAGGATCTTCACGACTACCTTGCGCGCAATTGTGCCGAGACGCTTCTCGAGATTGCGCACGCCGGCCTCGCGCGCGTAGCGCTCGATCACCTCGCGCACAGCCGCCTTGTCCATCCTGAGCTGGCCGCGTTTCAGGCCCGCGCGCTCCAGTTGACGTGGAATCAGATACTGCTGCGCGATTGCCACCTTCTCGGCCGTGAGGTAGCCGGAAAGCCGGATCAGCTCCATACGATCCAGC
This sequence comes from Acidithiobacillales bacterium SM1_46, assembly GCA_001304215.1. GTDB lineage: Bacteria > Pseudomonadota > Gammaproteobacteria > Acidiferrobacterales > Sulfurifustaceae > SM1-46. The sequence continues at coordinate 25,576 of LJVB01000015.1, forward strand.
AGCGGCGCGGGGATGGTGTCGAGCTGGTTGGCGGTACAGACGAACAGCACCTTGGAAAGGTCGAAACGTACGTCGAGATAGTGGTCGAGGAAATCGCGGTTCTGCTCCGGATCGAGCACCTCGAGCAGGGCCGAGGCCGGATCACCCTGATAGGAAGCACCGATCTTGTCGATCTCATCAAGCATGATGACCGGATTGGCCACACCTACTTCCTTGATGGCCTGCACAAACTTGCCGGGCATGGCACCGATGTAGGTGCGCCGGTGGCCCTTTATCTCGGCCTCGTCGCGCATGCCACCGAGCGAGAAGCGATAGAACTTTCGCCCAAGCGCATGGGCAATCGAGCGACCGATCGACGTCTTGCCAACACCAGGCGGGCCGACCAGTAACAGGATTGAGCCACTGACCTCACCCTTCATCGCCCCGACCGCAATGAATTCAATGATGCGATCCTTCACATCGGCCAGGCCATAGTGTTCCTCATCGAGAACCGCCCGTGCGCGCTGGAGATCGAGCTGATCGGGAGAGTGCTTGCCCCACGGCAAACTGGTCAGCCAGTCGAGATAGTTGCGGGTCACCGCATATTCGGGCGAGCCAACTTCGAGCACCGAGAACTTCTCCATTTCCTCATCGATGCGACGGCGCGCCTCGTCCGGCAAGGCGAGCGTGGCGATTCGCTCCCGGAACCGCTCGACCTCCGCGGTTCGGTCGTCCTTGGCCAATCCCAGCTCCTTCTGGATCACCTTCATCTGTTCGCGCAGCAGGAATTCGCGCTGGCGCTTTCCCATACTGGCCTCCACTTGCTTGTGGATGCTCATCTGGGCGCGCGCCACCTCGACTTCCTTCTTGAGCAGGAGCAGCACTTTTTCGAGCCGCTCACGGATGGCGACCGTCTCGAGCACGGCCTGCAGCTCCTCCTTGTTGGCCGAGGTAAGCGAGGCGGCAAAATCCGCAAGCCGCGAGGGCTCGTCAGGCCCGAAGCGATTGAGAAAATACTTGAGCTCCTCGCCGTACAAGGGGTTGAGTGGCAGCAGCTCCTTGATGGTGTTAATGACTGCAATCGTGTGTGGGCGCAGCTCATCGACGCCGCTGTAACTCTTCTCGGGGAAATAGCGTACGCGCACTACAAACGGGCGTTCGCGCGACACCCAGGATTCGATCGCGAAGCGCTCGAGTCCTTCGACATACACCTGCAGCTTGTCCTCAATCGGCTCGACCTTGTGTACGCGACAGGCGGTACCGGTACTGTAGTAATCGTCTGCCTGGGCACGAGTGGTGTCATCGCCGCGGATCAGCACCAGCCCCACTGCACGGCTCGGAGACTCGAGCGCGGTTTCGATGGTCCGCTGCCATGGATCGCGCTCGACCAGCAAGGGAATCAACTGTCCCGGAAAGAACGGACGGTTAGCGATCGGCAGGACGGGCAGATGCACAGGCAGCAAGTCGCCTGGCCGTGCCAAGACCTTCGCTTCGGAAACACTTCCGGCATCACCCGCCCCGCCAGGGCGGTTGGGGGTTTCCTCGCTCATCGATTCCATGTCGGGACCCATCGTTCCAACATGGGGATGCCCGGTCACGCTTCAAGCACCCCGCGGCACATCAGAGCTTGCAGCGCTTGCGCAGCACGTTGTTGTCCTTCTTCAGCTTGTCACGCTCGGTCTTCATGCGAACAAGCTTCTCGGTCTGCGTCTTAAGCTCGGCCTGTGTCTGCGCAAGATGCCCACTCACTTCGGCGAGTGCCTCATCGCGGGCGCTCAGATCTGCGCGGCTCGCCGCAAGATCCTGTTCCAGGCGAGTCACCCGGGCCTTCAATTCCAACACCTCTTTATTGCTGCAACCGGCCAAACCGGCCAGCCACAACGCCGCCAGCATTGCCACGGCGAAACGGGACTTCATGATTTGCACTCCTTTGGGAATGACTAGAATCTAGAGAGATGGGTGCGCGCAGTGCGGTCTAGCCGCCGGTCGCGGTGCGGATGATAAGGAGCCGCACGGCGTGTCACAAGCGATGGTTGGGTGCGGCGACAGCGCGCGCTAGCAGCCACGGGGACCGAGGAGGCAGCAAGTGAGGATCCCGACGCTTTACCAGTTCTTTCGGCATCAGGTGCAGCGTGGTCTCGATAATTGCGGGATTCGCGAACCCGGTACCGTGGACTACGTGAGCGAAGTACTGACGCGCTTTGCCGAGACGCGATCCCTGCATGCCGTCACCGACCAAAACGGCCGCCCGATCGAGTACCTGGTCGATTTTCTCGCCGAGTACACCCACGCGGTCGATGCGCGCAACCGCGCTCGCGCCGAGGCGCTTACGCGCCATCTCGGCGAATATGCTCTGTTCATGAGCGGATTCTTCCGCGACCGGCTGGCACGCCGCGGCGAACTGAACTATTACCTGGCACGTGGGGCGAGCGCCTACTGGGAGTGTGCCGACCAGGAGAGACACGTGGCCCGCCGCGAGGTGTTCCGGCGCGTGCACGAGAATTTTTCTCGTATCGCCAACACGCTGGACCACATGCGCCGGAACCAGCTTCTGCTGACCGCACGCCCTGGCGACGGCCCGCCGCACCCACTCGCGCCGTTTTGGCGACGTTAGCCGGAAGTCAGGCTTGCGCGTCGATCCCTGCCGCTGCGCCGGTCCTTACGACTTGGGTCCCAGCGCATGATTCCGCGCCGGTCTTCTTTCATGCGTCTATCGCGGCCACTGCGGCGCTCGCCGGAGCGCGACGACTCTAGCCCCGTTCCATCCCCTGCCCCAGACATCTGTCACCCCACCCGCCCCTCTTTCTGGCAATGTAGCACTAACGCCACCGAGCGGTCAGGTACCCGTCAACCAAACACGCCCGCATGCGCTATTCAGGCATGGAGATCGTAAAGCGGCGGAAACAATGGGGATGGTCCGAAATCGGACCAATGCTTGAACCGCAGGTGTCGCCCGGGCGACACCTGCGGACGCTGCTTCAATCAGCTCTCACTCAAGTATGTCGCTTGTCGGAGCGACCGCGAACCTCGTGGGCCGGGTACTTCCGTTCGTTCAGGGTAATCTTGCGATTGGCAGCCTCGATCAGATCAATACCGAGCTGGTCGGCGAGGCGCACGAGATAAAGCAGCACGTCGGCCATCTCCAACGCCACTGCCGAGCGCGTCTGCTCGTCGAGCGTGCGGCTTTGCCGCTCACTCAGCCACTGGAAATGTTCAAGCAGCTCACCAGCCTCGACAATTAGCGCCGCCGCCAGATTCTTTGGGGCATGAAACTGTTCCCAGTCGCGCGCATCCGCAAAGGCGCGTAATCGCAGTCGGAGCTCGTCGATTGAGTTCATTGACCAGCCTCCTCGGCCACCTGGATGCCACCTTTGCCGCTTAGCTGCTTGCTGCGGTACATGGCCTGGTCGACGCGTCGCACCAGGTCATCGAACGTCGATGCGTGCGGCGGAGCCACCCCGAGACCGATCGAGACGCTTAGGGCAGTGCCACCGGCGCGCGACCACCGCTGCACCGCGCCCTGCAGACGCTCGGCGGCGCCTCGCGCCGCAGCGAGATCCGTTTCCGGCATCAACACAACGAACTCATCGCCGCCGTAACGCGCTGCAACATCGCCGGCGCGTATGTTGGCAGTAATGAGACCCGCAATCTCACGCAGCACCCGGTCGCCGACCGCGTGTCCCTGTCCGTCGTTAACGGCCTTGAAACCATCGAGATCGGCGAACAGCAGCGCCACGGGATGCTGATAGCGCACACCGGCTCGCATCAGTGACTCGGCGCGGTCCTCGAGGCCTCGCCGGTTGAGTAGCCCGGTGAGTACGTCCACGTGGCTCAGCGCTTCGAGCTGCTGGCGATTGCGTTCCAGCCGCGCCATGAGCGAGTAGCTATACAGCACTACGATGACGCCGAGCATCATGAAGAACAAGGTTCCCGGCGATAGCGCGCTAATGTACTCGGCGAACCGCAAACCGAAAATTACAAATCCCATCAGGAAGCTGCCGACTACTGCTTCGCCAAAGGCACGCATGCCGTAGCGCATGCCGTTACCGAGGATGACGGCGAGGAAAACGAAGTAGGTCGGCGAGGCAACGTTAGCGTCCGCGACCACACAAGCCGAAATGCCAACGAGATCCGTCCACATCGCAAACCGCCAGCGCCATACGGCGTTCGGCCTGCGCCAGGCATGAAAAAGGGTTGCGGTGGTCACCACGAAATAGACCGCTAGCGCAAGGTCAGCGAAGCGCAGGAATTCCGCGCTGCGCGCCACGTTCTCGCCGGCATGAAAATAGACGATGCCAAGCACCCAGAAGAGATAGCGCGTCAGGTACTGGGAACGCAGATCCTCCCAGGTCGCGGTGTGCAGCGAATCCCCGGCGCGCCGGAAGAAGGAACGGCGATCCAACTCCATGCGGCGGTCCGCCGTGCGGCGCCGGTCTGAAGACTCGCTCACTGCGGTTTGCTCGCCAGACGCTCGCGAGCGCGATGTATCGCCGCACGTACCTGAGCGGGCGCGGTGCCGCCAACATGATTGCGGGCCTGCACCGAACCCTCCGGCGTCAGGACCGCGTACACATCTGCTCCAATTTGTGGACTGAATTGCTGCAGCTCATTCAGTGGAATCGCGGCGAGATCCCGGCGACTCTCGATCGCCAACCGCACCGCACGCCCCACAACCTCATGCGCGTCGCGGAACGCTACCCCTTTGCGCACCAGATAATCAGCCAGATCGGTCGCGGTGGAAAACCCCGCGGCTGCCGCTTGCGACAGCCGTTCGCGACGCACCTGCATGGCAGGCAACATGTCTGTGTAAACGCGCAGACACCCGAGCACCGTGTCCAGCGTATCGAACAGCGGCTCCTTATCCTCCTGGTTGTCCTTGTTGTAGGCGAGAGGCTGGGCCTTCATGAGCGTGAGAAGCGCGACAAGATTACCCGTCACCCGCCCGCTCTTGCCACGCACCAGCTCCGGTACGTCCGGATTCTTCTTCTGCGGCATGATCGAGCTGCCGGTGCAAAACGCGTCCGAGAGCTCGACAAAGGCAAATTGGCTGGTCGACCAGAGGATCAGTTCCTCGGACATTCGCGACAGATGGGTCATCAACAGCGCGGCCGCGGCGGCAAACTCGATCGCGAAATCACGATCGGACACGGCATCGATCGAATTCTCAGCGACCGTTTCAAAGCCGAGCAGCTTCGCCGTATAGGCCCGATCAACCGGAAAGCTCGTACCCGCCAGCGCGGCACTGCCAAGTGGCAACACGTTTACGCGCCCGCGGCAGTCACGGAATCGCGCCGCGTCACGCACAAGCATCTCGAACCAGGCAAGGAGGTGGTGACCGAACGTTACCGGTTGCGCAACCTGGAGGTGCGTGAAACCGGGCATGACCGTGTCAGCCTCGCGTTCAGCAACGTCGAGCATCGCGAGCTGCAGTCGCCGAATGGCCGCGAGCACCGTATCGATGCCATCGCGCAGATAGAGTCGGATATCAGTCGCCACCTGGTCGTTGCGCGAGCGCCCCGTGTGCAGCTTCTTGCCGGCGTCGCCGATGCGATCGATGAGGCGCGCCTCGATGTTCATGTGCACGTCTTCAAGCGCCACACTCCAGGCGAACGCGCCGCTCTCAATCTCGGCCTCGATCTGTTTCAGGCCCTTCGCAATGGCATCGCGCTCGGTTTCCGTGAGCACACCGACATGCGCGAGCATTTGCGCGTGGGCAAGCGAGCCCAATATGTCATGGCGATAGAGGCGCTGGTCGAATCCGACCGAGGCGGTGAAGGTCTCGACGAAGGCATCGGTGGCTTCAGTGAAGCGACCGCCCCAAGGTTTGTCTTTGTTCATGCGCTCCCATGCACTCCCAGGCGCCGCCCGCCGCACGCAGATTTCGCGCGGCGCTGCCGCCTATCCGTAACCCGCCAACGATTATCGGTATGAGATTGTGACGGCTGGCAGGCCACGCTAGTTTGGGGATGAGAGTTAGCCTGATTCGGACTCTCCTTTGTGCACCCCCACCCCGAATTCCGAATCAGGTCTTCGGTCCCCCCGGCAACCCCGGGGGGTCTTTTTTTATAGGCAATTGCGTTCAAGTATACTTGAGCGGTTACACAAAGAAATGGCGCCCCCACGCCAACGCCCGGCAGCAACGCGCTGATTTATTATACTTAGCCTCATTGTGAGCGCCCCGGCCAGCTGTCACGGCCGCGGTTCCGATCTGCCCGCCGTCTACCGCACGCAGGGGAACCGGCCTCACTTCCAGCAAACTCATGGCCAAGCCCTCCGTAACCCAGAAGAGTTTCTTGCCGGACTTCGGCTCGTTCGGCATGGCCATCCGGCTGGTGCTGCTCGCCGAGTTGCTCGCCATCATCATCACCATCGGGCGCAATGCGAGCTTTGACGAGAACGCCTGGCAGGACTTCAACCTGCTCGCCGCCTTCGCGCTGATCATCTCGTTCTGCAGCGTCCTGGTTCTCAAAATCGTGGCGCCGCTGCTCGCCCGACTGTCGGCGGCCATGAGCTCGGTAGTGGTTGTGCTCCTCGTGCTGGTGGTCACCGCGCTCGGTACGGATCTGCTCATCTTTGCGCTGCACGACCTAGGACTGGTCGCCGAACGCTGGCCGCCCTGGCGACAGTCACTGATCGTTCGCTCTCTCATTATTGCAGCGGTGGTAACGGTCCTCGGACTGCGCTATCTGTTCCTGCAACACCAGAGCGAACTCGACAGCCGCTCGCGCCAGGAAGCAAAGATGCAGGCGCTGCAATCGCGCATCCGACCACATTTCCTGTTCAATAGCCTCAACAGTGTTGCCTCGCTGACACGCTCAGACCCCACGCGGGCCGAGGCAGTGCTGCACGATCTGGCCGACCTGTTTCGGGTGCTGCTGGCGGACGCACGCAAGCTGGTACCAATCTCGGCCGAGCGCGAAATCTCGCGCCAGTACCTTGAAATCGAGAAGATCCGACTCGGCGACCGCCTGCAGATCAAGTGGAACGTTGCGGACATTCCCCGGTCTGCGCAGATCCCGGCGCTTACCCTGCAACCGCTGCTCGAGAATGCCATTTATCACGGCATCGAGCCGCGGTTCGCGGGGGGCATGATCCGCATTGACATGTGGGTCGAAGGCGACCTGCTGAACATCATGATCACCAACCCATTACCGGACGTGCGCAAGAACGTCCACGGCAAGGGCAACCGTCTGGCGCAGGAGAATATTCGCCAGCGGCTTGTCACCCAATTCGGCGAGCGTGCCAACATGCAGGCCTTCGAGGAGGGCGGCATGTATCACGTCAAGGTCAAGATGCCAATCGTTCACGGATGAGCACGCCGCCTGCCACGCTACCACCCTGGATCGCCCGCCTGCGCGAGCGTGCCGAACGGATCGAGGCCAGTCTCAACCGCCGGCTGTCTGCAGCCGCGCGTTCTGCGGAAGATGAGGGAGGCTTCCTGCCGAACTTCTGCCGCGGTTGGGTGGTCTTCAATGCCGCGATTGCAGCTGAACTGCTCGCCGTCCTGGTCACTTTGCTCATGCCGCGGCAGATCCTTAGCGCGAGCGCCGGACAAGACCTGTTGCTGGTGTCGGTGTTCGTGCAGTGGGTCGCGTTGACCGGCACAGCGGTGCTGTGCCTCGCGCGCAAGACGCTCAACCGGTTGCCGAATATTCGGGCGCTGGGAGCGGCATTTCTGCTGCTGCTGCTCAACACCTTCGTGGTGAGTGAGCTCGCCATCTGGCTGCTCTGGCTGCTCGGGCAGATAAAGACCGCGCGGCCGGACTGGTACACAGACTTCCATCTGCTCACGCTCACGGTAAGCGCCATTGCGAATGGCTTGCTGCTTCGCTATTTCCTCGCCAAGCATGAGCTGCGCCAGCGCGTGCAGTCCGAAGCTCGCGCCAGAATGCAGGCCCTGCAGTCGCGCATCCGGCCACATTTCGTCTTCAACACACTGAACATCATCGCCTCGCTGACCCGCTCCGACCCGAAGAAGGCTGAAACGGCGATCGAGGATATGGCTGAACTCTTTCGCATGATGCTGTCTCAAGACGAAAATCTGGTACCAGTGAAGAATGAAATCGACGTGGCCAACAAGTACCTGGCGCTCGAGCAGCTGCGCCTTGATAGCCGCCTGCAGGTACAATGGGACGTCGGCAAGTTCCCGCGCAAGGCGGTGATGCCGGTGCTGACGCTTCAGCCTCTGCTTGAAAACGCCATCCGCCATGGCATCGAGAACCTGGCGAGTGGCGGAACGGTCGAGGCGCGGCTATGGGAAAACGCCGACCGAATTCATATTCGCGTGATCAACCCGCTGCCGCCGCCGCGCACACGGCGCAATGTGCCGTCCCCCAGCGAGGGGCTCGATACCATCCGCCAACGCTTCCGCAATCAGTACGGAGAAGCGGCCACGCTCGAAACCGAGGAGCGTGAGGGACAATTTATTGTGAATGTGGTGCTGCCGACCCGGGGAGACGAATGATGAGAGTGCTGATCGTCGACGACGAGAAACTCGCGCGCGAGCGCCTGAAGGAGCTACTCAACGACATTGGTGGCTACACGGTTGTGGGTGAGGCCATGAATGGGGCCGAGGCGGTCGAAAAGGCTTCGGAGCTCAATCCAGATGTGCTGCTGATGGACATCCGCATGCCAGGAATGGATGGGCTGGAGGCGGCGATGCATTTGATGGGCATGGAGAATCCACCGAGCGTGATCTTTACCACCGCCTACGACCAACACGCGCTCGACGCATTCGAAGTCAATGCCGTCGACTATCTGCTGAAACCGATCCGAAAGGACCGGCTTGCCAACGCCCTTACCAAAGCGAAGAAACTCACGCAGAAGCAGGCGCGCGAGATTTCCCAGGCACGCGCGGAGCCGCAGGCACGCACCCACATCAGCGTGCATTTGCGCGGCAACATACGCCTGGTACCGTTGCCGGATGTTGTATATTTTCTTGCGGACTCCAAGTACGTCGCCGTGCGCACCCGCGCCGAGGAGCACCTCATCGAGGACTCGCTGGTGAATCTCGAGAAAGAGTTTGGTGACCGCTTTCTGCGAATTCACCGCAATGCACTGGTCGCCACCCAATCGATCAAAGGAATCGAGAAGAGCCCCGCTGGCACCTGGCAGGTATCGTTCAAGGAACTCGATACGCGACTCGACGTGAGCCGACGACACACCGCCGCCGTGCGTCGCTGGGCCCGTAGCCGACCAAAGGGCGGCTAGGGCCGAGGCTCAGGGGCGTCGAGCTGTCTCGCGCCGAAGCTTGGCAACGGCGAGATCGATTGCCGCCTCGAGCTCTCCGAGATAGAAGTCGGCGGAGGAATAGCCCCGTAGCGCGGGTGCAAGCTCCTTGCCATCCGGACCATAGAACCGGATTGTCGGCGTGAATACCGCCGCCTCGCGGCGCGCAAACGCATCGTGCCGCGTCAGCTCGCCCGCGAAGTCGCGCAGCGGCTCGCTGCTTTCCACATAGACCACTCGCAACAGGACGCGCCGCACAAAGTCACCGTGCCCGTGCATCGGCCGAAGATAGAGATCCTCCACTTCCGCGCAGTACGGGCAATACCGCGAAGCGAAATAAACCATGATTGGCGTGCGATCAGCAGCTGCGAGGCGTGCGTCAGACTGCAGGTCACGGGCAATCGGGAGCGGTTCGGCATTCGCGCACGCACTGACCAATACCACCACCGCCGCGAGCCAAGCTGTCGTGAGTCGACGTCCCATCATATAATCTGCCCCGAGCCCTTCACCCCATACTCCCGCTCACTACTTCAGGTTCGTTCCGCGTGCATCGGTTACGCCTTGGCACCCGCAAGAGCCCGCTCGCACTGTGGCAGGCCGAGCATGTGCGCGCGCAGCTTATGCAGCGCCACCCGGGTTTGCAAGTTGAACTCATTACCATGACAACCGAGGGTGACCGGATCCTGGACCGCAGCCTGGCAAAGGTCGGTGGCAAGGGGCTCTTCATCAAGGAACTGGAGCAGGGCCTCGCAGCGGGAGAAATTGATCTTGCCGTGCATTCGCTCAAGGATGTGACCGTGACACTGCCCGCCGGAATGCACTTGTCCGCGTTCCTGGAGCGGGAGGATCCGCGCGATGCTTTCGTGTCGTCGCGTCACGCGCGCTTGCAGGAACTTGCGCCGGGGGCGCGCGTTGGCACTTCCAGCCTGCGCCGACAATCGCAGCTGCGCGCGGCCTTTCCCCACCTTGAGATCGTTACTTTACGCGGCAACGTCAATACACGGCTGCGCAAGCTCGATGAAGGAGAGTTCGACGCCATTATTCTCGCGGTTGCCGGGCTCAAGCGACTTGGATTCGGCGAGCGTATCCGAGCGCCGCTCACGCCGGAGGAAAGCCTACCGGCGGTTGGTCAAGGCGTGGTGTGCATCGAGTGCCGCTCGGATGACGCCGCAACTACGCGCTTGGTGACAGCGCTCGACCATACACCAACGCGTACCTGCGTCGCCGCGGAACGCGCCATGAACGAAGCGCTTGAGGGCGGCTGCCAAGTGCCGGTTGCAGGCTATGCGATATTGAACGGCGCCGAGCTTCATTTGCGCGGCCTGGTCGGTGAACCGGACGGCAGCCGTGTCGTGCGCGGCGAGATGCGCGGGCCGGCGTCCGAGGCTGAATCGCTTGGCACGGCCCTCGCGCAGGACCTGCTGGCCCGCGGCGCACGTGCGATCCTCGACAAGGTCTATGGCGGCACCTGAGGCCGGGTCGCTAAACGGTGTCGTGGTGCTGGTGACCAGACCTGTATCCCAGGCATTGGGGATTGCATCGCTCATCAAGGACGCCGGCGGCCAACCAGTCCTCTTCCCCACGATCGAGATCGCGGAACCGGACGATCCGGCGCGGCTCGACGACGTCATCAATCGGCTCGGCGAGGCCAATATCGCGATCTTCGTCAGCGCGAACGCGGCACTGTACGCCGCAGAGCGGATACGCGCGCGTTGGCGCACCCTTCCGGAACACCTGGTACTCATCGCGGTTGGGCCAGCCAGTGCGCGAACGCTGACAGAACAGGGCCTCGGAAATGCCGTCTCACCGGCGGACGGCGCCAGCTCCGAAGCGTTGCTGGAATTGCCGCTGCTGACAGGGGTCGCCGGCAAACGGATCGTCATCTTCCGTGGACAAGGTGGACGCGAGCTGCTCGCCGAAACCTTGCACGCCCGGGGCGCCCAAGTCGAGTACGCCGAATGCTATCGGCGCGTGATCGCGCGCGTCGATCCCGCACCGCTAGTTGCGCGCTGGCGGCAAGGAAGAATCCACGTCGTGCTTATCGCGAGCGGCGAAGCGCTGGAAAACCTTCGCACGCTGCTGGGACCGGACGGTACGATGTTGTTGCGCCAGACGCCATGCATTGTGGCAAGCGAGCGGATTGCCGGAGCGGCGCGCCTGTTGGGGATGCAGGCCACGGTTGCGCGCGCAGCCGACGACCGCTCGTTCGTCTCGGCCCTCGAGGAATGGCGGGCGCAGCAAAAATCCCTATAATTTCACAATTGCCACTCGAATCTTTCCCCAATCCATGGCTGATACCGAATCCAGTGCCACCACTCCTGCTGCCAAGGGTGAGGCGAAGCACACCGCCGTGTCGCCGCGCAGCGGTCGCGTGCGTGGTGGTCTCGCGCTGATCTTTTCGCTGATCGCACTGATCAGCGGTGGTTACCTGTGGTACATGCTGCTCTACGAGCGACCGGATCTACTCGCCACCGATGTCGTCGGCAAGCTAACCCGCATTGAAGGTGAAATGCAGGAATTGCGCGGCGCCGTGACCTCGGTCGAGCAGGAAACCACAGCATTGCAGGAAAGCAGCACGACGATTCAGGCCGGTCTCGAAGGCATCCGCAAGGACCTGCTGAAGAACCGCGCTGACTGGGCGATGGCCGAGGCGGAGCAGCTCATGGTGATCGCCAATCACCGCCTGCAGCTTGCGCGCGATGTCGGCTCGGCATTAGCGGCGCTGCGCGCTACCGACCGTCTGCTGGAGTCCCTGGCAGACCCAAACTTGCTTCCGGTACGGCGAACCCTGGCGCGGGAGATTGCCTCGCTCGAGGCATTGGAGAGGATCGATATCCCTGGCATGAGCCTGAGGCTTGTGCAGCTCGCCGAGCAAGCCGATCGCCTGCCGATGGCCGGCGCGGGCAGGGCGGCATCCGAGACCGTCGCGGTGAGCACGCCGGCCAACACGGACTGGCGTACTTCAGCGCATGACCTGTGGCAGGACCTCAAGAGCCTGGTACGAATCCGATACCACAGTGAAGGGCAGAAGCCGTTACTCGCGCCCGAGCAACATTACTTCCTGCGCGAGAATCTGCGCCTGATGCTCTTCGGCGCACAGAACGCGCTGTTGCAAGGCAATGTTCCGGTGTACCAGGAGAATCTCAAATCCGCGATCCAGTGGCTGCGCGACTACTACGATCTCACCAGTCAGGTGACAGTGGCAGCACTCGCCGACCTTGAAAAGCTCGCGACAGCGCGCGTCGTGGCCGAGATGCCCAACATCGCCGGCTCGCTGGCGGCACTACGCGACGTCAAGAGTCGTCGGGGCAGCACGTGAAGCTGCTTGCCCTTGTCATCGCGGTGCTCGTCATCGCGACCGTCGTCACCCTCTCCGCAATGGAGGATCCCGGCTATGTGCTCATGGCGCGTGGCCCGTGGAGTGCGGAGATGGCGCTCACGGTTTTCATCCCGCTTGCGCTGCTCGCGTTTCTGGCGTTCGCGTTGGTGCTGTACGCCACCATCCGGCTACTGCGCATTCCGCGCGATGTCCAGCGCTGGCGTACGCGCCGGCAGGCGCGGCGCGGGCGCGATTCGCTCCTCAAAGGGATGACTTATCTCGCCGAAGGCAGCTGGGTAGAGGCCGAAGCCGCGCTGCTCGCGGGCATGCGCCATAGCGACGCTGCGCTGCTCAACTGTCTGGGTGCTGCGTTCGCCGCCCAAGGCCAGGGAAATGTCGAGAAACGCGATGAGTACCTCGCTCAGGCCCAGCAACTTGCTCCCCAGGCCGGCTTCGCGATAGGGATGACCCAGGCTGTGCTGCAACAGCTAAATCAACAGGTCGAACTCGCACTCGCCACGCTTACCGAGTTGCGCGGCCAGCATCCACATCACAAGCAGTTGCTGAAACTGCTCGCACAGGTGGCGCGCGAGCTACGCGACTGGCCGGGCGTCATCGATCTCATGTCCGAGCTGCGCAAGAATCAGGTCATGAGTGCGCAGGATCTGGATGCCTTGGAGGTGCAGGCGCACCGCGAGCTGCTGACGCTTTCGCTGCCGGCGGGCTCCGGCGATGTGCTGCGCCAGGCCTGGAAGGCGGTGCCGAAACATCTGCGCAAACACCCGGTGCTGGTGGCTCCCTACGCGCGCCAACTCATCCTTCAGGGCGAGCATGGCGAAGCCGAGATAGTCCTGCGCGATACGATCGAAACCGAGTGGAACGAGACGCTGGTCGAACTGTTTGGGCGCCTGCGGCCAGCGCAAGCGGGTGAGGCAGTTGAGCTCGCCGAGACCTGGGCAAGCAGCCACCCCGACAATGCGCGTGCGCAACTCACCGCGGCGCGGCTGGCGGCCGCCGCTGCCCAGAAGGACAAGGCGCGCGGCTATTACGAGCGCTGCGTCGCCTTGCGCGGACCAATCGATGCTTACCGCGAACTGGGCGCCCTGCTCGAAGACCTTGGCGAACGCGAAAAGGCCAGCGAGTTCTATCGTCGCGGACTCGAGGCCTACAGTGACGAAGCGCGTAAGCCCGGCGGGCGCGCTCGCCCGATTCTGCAGCGCATTGCGCAATAGCTAGGGTTCGTTTCGCGATCCGCTGGATTGCTCGATTGCTGCGCGGTTGCGCGCAGCACCCTCCGCAAGACTGTTCTCGACCTCGCGCGCGTTCTTGAACGCCTGCAATTGCGGGTCGACAAAGGTCTTCTGTGGGGGCTTGCGATCACCGCAGCCGGCCAAAACCGCTGCAGCTGCGATCATGGTCAAAATTACTCTAGTTACGTATGGCATGGCTTATCGATTGCGCGCGTGTTCGAAGGAATCATAGTACAAGCAGTCGTCCGCCAGGCCATGCCTCTTCACCACTTTCCGTAGAGCGTGGATCATTGCCGGCGGACCGCTGGCATAGACCTCGAAACCCCTGAGATCCGGATGGTCGGCAACGACCGCCTCGTGCACCCATCCTGTGCGCCCGGTCCACTGATCGTCGGGTGTCGGTGCGGACAGCACTGGCGTGTAGCGGAAGCTTGAATAAGAGGCCTGCCAAGACTCGGCCAAGGCATGTCGGTACAAGTCGCGCCGGGCACGTGCGCCCCAGTAGAGATGCATGGGCCTGGCCTCACCGCGCCCGATAGCATCCTCGATGATGCTCTTGATCGGTGCAAACCCTGTTCCGCCCGCGACCAAGATGATGGGCCGACTCTCGGCCGCCCCCGGCGTTCTCGGCAGTTGCGCCTCGCGCTGCGCCCTCCCCGCGATCCCGAGAGTCGCATCACCCTTTGCATCATCGGCGCGAAGAAAAAACGTACCGAGCGGTCCCTGAAAACGCAGCAGGTCGCGCTCTTTCATGCTGGTGAACACCTGCGTGCTAAACAAGCCGTCCGGGACGTGGCGAATGTGAAGTTCGAGGAACTCGTCGTCCTGCGGGGCATTCGCGAGCGAGAAGCTGCGACGCTTGTTGTCCTTGAGCAGGATATCCAGGTACTGACCGGCCAAGAACTCAAGGCGTGTACCCGCGGCGAGCTTGAGGCGGACGATCATCACGTCGTCCGCCGCACGCTCGAGTTGTACGACACGCGCCGGTAACATCCGGATGGGGATGTGGCTCGCCGCGGCCAGCTCCTTCGCCTCGACGACGAGATCGCTCTTCGGAACCGCCTGGCACAGTAGTACCTTCCCCACGGCCCTTTCCTGCGCGCTTAGTGCCGACTCATCATAGCTACCGTAGTCGACGCTACCTGATATCAAATGACTCTTGCAGGTCGCGCAGGATCCGTTGCGGCAGCTGTAGGGAAGCGCATGACCCTGGCGCAGCGCGGCTGCCAGCACAGTTTCATTGGATTCGGCCATGAACTCCTGGCCGCTCGGTTCAAGACGAATGCGGAAACTCACCACTCACGGCTCGCAATATTGACGGGCCGGTATTGTCGCTGATTCGACCGGCGCCGAGAATCTCGAAGAAGACTTGGGATGAGTGTGGGTTCGGGACCCGGAAACTAGATCCAGGAGACACCACGCACGCGTTCAAAGATGCGCACCGCACGATCAATGCGCTCGCTTTGAAGCGCGTCTTGCGCCACCTGTTGGCACTGCTCGGCCGTGCCACACTCAACGCCATCAACGCGATAGCGCAACTCGGCATTGGTGCGCTCGTAGGACTGACCGTTCCAGCGATAGTGGCTGATGATCGTGTCGCCCATGGTTAATGGCGCGCGCGCCTCAATGAGCGGATAGTCGGCGTCGGCCCGCACGGTCACCTGACCTTCCAGCGCAATCAACATGGCGAGGCGCTGATCGCTGCGCTCAAAGACCCAGGCACGGCAGGGCTGCTCGATACAGCCCGACGCAGAAGTCAGAAACAGATCACCACGTGCCGAACGGCCCAGCCAGCGACTGACGAGTGTCGCACCTGCGCGACAATCGGACGCCGGTGAAGAACCGGCAGCACATTGCGCCAGCATCTCAAGCGGTAGCTCATTCATCATAAGCACCGGGTCGGAGCTCTCACCCACGCTGGTCCAACCGACCACGAGGCTCGCGGCGAGTGCTGTCACTGCGTAACGGAGCAATCGCAATCCGCGAGGTATGGTGAGCTTCGGGTCCATGATCCTGCTAAGGCATATTCTGTGCCACTGCGCTTCGAACCCAGACAGACTTTCAGAACAACAAGTTACGCCCAGCTGGGCGGGTGATCGCCAGCGGCGACCGCCTAGTGGACCCAGATACAGTGCGCCTGGCCTGACACGCCTGGGCAGCGCGACGCCCGCGCCGGTTGTGAATAGCGCACCCGGCAGCTCGACGCTATCCGCCAGCACGGGAGACGCCCTTCCCGAGCTGATCGGGCCGAATTTGACAATGCGAAGGGCGCTCCCTTTAATGGCGCGCCATGTCTGATGCGCACCCGGCAAAGGAGATCGCCGGCTCCTCCCCCACTGAACCGCTGGTCGAGGTCAGCCACCTCTCGCGTTTCTATGGTCCCTTGCAGGCGGTAAAGGACGTGAGCTTTGCGATCCGCTCCGGCGAGGTGTTGGGTTTCCTCGGGCCGAATGGCGCCGGCAAGACCACGACCATGCAGATCCTGTCGGGCAACCTCGCCCCCAGCGCTGGCACCGTGCGGATCGCCGGTCACGACATGCTTGCTGATCCGCGCGCTGCCAAACGCCAAATTGGCTATTTGCCGGAGCAACCACCGCTGTATCGCGAGCTCACGGTCGATGAGTTTCTCGATTATTGCGCCGCATTGAACCGGATTCCCCGACCCGCGCGGCGTGACGCGCGCGAGGCGGCCAAGGACAAGTGCGGGCTCAGGGACAGCGGCCGCCGGCTGATTGGCAATCTCTCCAAAGGCTACCAACAGCGTGTCGGGATCGCGCAGGCCATCATTCATCTGCCGCCGCTCGTGGTCCTTGACGAACCGACCGTCGGACTCGACCCGATCCAGATCCGCGAGATTCGCGCGCTGATTCGCGAGCTCGGCAAGACGCATGGCGTGATCCTGTCCACACATATCCTGCCCGAAGTGCAAGCGGTTTGTGACCACGTGCAAATCATCAACCGTGGCGAGCTGGTACTGAACGAAAGCATCGCGGGTCTCGAGCGCCATCTCAAGTCAGCGTCGCTCACGATCGCGTTTCATCACCCGCCCGCAGTTGCTACGCTCGAGTCGCTGCCCGGCGTGACTTCCATCAAAACCGAGTCCGAAGGCCGCCTGCACGTCTTCCACGACATCGAGCGCAATCCGACCGAGTCGATCATCCGCCTGGCCGCGGAACAGGGCTGGGGCCTCTACGAAATCCGGCCGGGGCGACTGTCGCTCGAGCAATTATTTGTCGAGCTCACCACGGACGATGCGGCGGCGCAGGACACCGGCACATGATCGCGACGATTGCGCTGCGCGAACTGCGCACAATGTTTCTTTCACCGCTCGCGTGGACGGTACTCGCCGTCGTGCAGCTGATTCTTGGATTCCTGTTTCTCGCCAATGTCGAGATCTACCAGGTCTACCAGCCGCAATTGCTGGCGCTTGAGCAGGCACCGGGCGTCACCGAGGTGGTGGTGCCGGATCTGTTCGGTAACGCCGCAGTCGTGCTGTTGCTGGTGGTGCCGCTGCTCACCATGCGCCTGATTGCCGAGGAGCGAAGGAACCGCACGCTGCCGCTGCTCATGAGTGCGCCGGTGTCGATGACCGAGATCGTGCTCGGCAAATACGTTGGCGTGCTGCTGTTCCTGTTGACCGTGCTGGTGCTTGTTGGGCTCATGCCGCTCTCCCTGCTGATCGGTGGCGGACTGGACTTCGGCTTGCTTGCTTCAGCGTTGCTCGGGCTCGCACTGCTGCTCGCAAGCTTCACGGCGGTGGGACTGTTTATGTCCACCCTTACCCAACATCCGACGGTAGCGGCCATTGCCACATTTGGGGCGCTGTTGCTGTTTTACATTCTCGACTGGTCCGGTCAGGGCGCGACCAGCGGCAGCCTGCTTGCGTATTTCTCACTATTCAATCACTACAAGCCGTTCCTCGAGGGGATATTCTCGACCACGGATGCCATTTACCACGTGTTGCTCAGCACGACGTTCGTGGTGCTT
>LJVB01000104.1 GCA_001304215.1 Acidithiobacillales bacterium SM1_46
AGGCACGGCGGCCTCGCCCGACGCGCCCGCCGAACCGGGCATTCCACCGATCGGGGTTTCGGCACCGAGCTTGTCGCGCATCTCGATGACGAGGCGCTCGGCGATCTTGCGCCCGATGCCCGGTACCTTGGTAAGCCGTGCAATGTCCTGCTCCGCCACGCAGCGCACCAGTTCCGCGTCCGACAGGCCCGAGAGCACGGCCAGTCCGACACGCGGGCCGACGCCGTTGACTTTGAGCAGCTCGCGAAACAGCCAACGCTGCGACTCGCGCACAAACCCATATAACAGATGCGCATCCTCGCGCACAACGAGATGCGTGAAGAGCGTCGCCTTCTCGCCGACCGCCGGCAGTTCGTAGAAGGTAGTCATGGGGGCCTCGACCTCATAGCCGATGCCGTGCACATCGATCAGCAGAGCAGGCGGCTCCTTGCGCAGCAGGATGCCCTCGAGCCGTCCGATCATGCGCCGATCCTCAGGCCGCGACCGCTGCGCCGGGTAACACCACGCGCAAACGACGCAAGCCCCACGCTGTGGTGGGCATGACAGATCGCGCAGGCCAGCGCATCGGCCGCATCGGCCTGCGGCGTGCCGGAAAGTTCGAGCAGCGCCTTTACCATGTGCTGGACCTGATTCTTCTCCGCGTGCCCTTTGCCAACCACCGCGCGCTTGATCTGAAGCGCCGTGTACTCGGCGATACTGAGTCCTTCGCGTGCCGCTGCCACCAGTGCCGCGCCGCGCGCCTGGCCGAGCTTCAAAGCCGAATCCGCATTGCGGGCAAGAAATACCCTTTCGATTGCGAGGGCCGTGGGACGGTAGGTTTCCACCACTTCCGCGACACCATCGTGCACGGTGCGCAACCGCTCGCCAAGCTCGCCCTTGCCGGTGCGCACGCATCCACTCGCGACATATTGCAGACGGCCGTTTCGCAACACCTCGATGACCCCGAAACCGGTAATGCGGGAGCCGGGGTCGATGCCAAGCACGCGCATCAGCTCGCCGCCTTTAGCAGAGCTTCGGGAAAATCCGCATTCGAATATACGTGTTGCACGTCATCCAGGTCCTCGAGCGCCTCGAGAAGCCTCAGCATGCGCTCGGCGTCCTCGCCGCTCACGGGTGCGGCAGTCTGGGCACGCTGCTGCACCTCGGCGTGCTCGGGTTTGAGGCCCTTTTGCAGCATCGCGGCGTGTACGTCATCAAAATTTTCGGGGGCCGTGATCACCTCGACGGTGCCGTCGCTATCAGTGGCGACATCCTCGGCACCCGCCTCGAGCGCGCCCTCCATAATGGTGTCTTCACTGGTGCCTGGCGGGTAGGTCAGGACGCCGGTCTTCTTGAACAGGAACGCGACCGAACCGTCGGTACCGAGGTTGCCACCATATTTGGTGAACGCGTGGCGCACATCCCCAACCGTGCGGGTTCGGTTGTCGGTCTGGCACTCGACCATCACCGCCACGCCGCCGGGACCGTAGCCCTCATAGCGCACTTCCTCGTAACTCGCGCCCTCGAGATCACCGGTGCCCCGCTGAATGGCGCGTTCGATGGTCTCCTTGGTCATGTTGGCCGTAAGGGCCTTATCCAAGACGGCACGCAGCCGCGGGTTGTGCGCGGGGTCACCCCCGCCCGTGCGGGCGGCGATGGTGATCTCGCGAATCAGCTTGGTGAAGAGTTTTCCACGCCTGGCGTCAGCCGCACCCTTGCGGTGGCGAATATTCGCCCATTTCGAGTGACCGGCCATGAATTTCCCTTGAAATGAGACCGCTAAACGAATGATTTTTAAGGAGCTTCAGGCATGAGAACCGGAGCCCACTTGGCGGGCCAGTTTAACACAATGCCTGCCGGGCCCACCCCATGCCGGCCGATCGGCGACGATCATGGCACAGATGATGCAATACCACAGTCGACTCCTCAATTAAGGCATGCCTAGCGCCGTGTGGAATGCTGTTTGGCTGCTGCATCGGGCCACAAGGAACGACGGTGGCATGCCCCAGACCTGCGGAGGTACAAACAATGAAGAAGAAATACGCGTTGACCGACAGCGAGGGCGTGAGCCCTTGCCGCCATCGCCTCGCCCCCGGCAAGTTCCTTCACGACCCCAAGACCGCACGGGCCATGCACAAGTTCGTGAACGACTGCTGCTACGAAGCGCCTGTACTGGCGGCCTGCAAACTCTACGAAATCACCTGCTGGAACTTCACCGTCGATCCGAACGCCAGCGGACAGGCCTACACCGTGGTCAAGGAAGAGACGCCGGTGCCGCAAGTATCGGTCGAGCAGAAATTGCAGTTCGCGATGCTGGTGATGCGCGATCTGCTTCAGGACCGTGCTTTCCAGAAGTGGATCGACCTCTGGGTGACTGGCATGAACCGTTCTGCCGAGGCAACCGCTGTGGCCCGAGAGATGCTCGAGAAGGAAACCAGGGCAAGCGATGATCTCGAAACGCTGGCCGCCTGGGGCGAGGCAGGCGGTAATGACACCAGCTTGATGAGCAAACGCACCGATCTGGTGGTACGTGCTCTACACCTGACGCGCGCCGCCGAGCGGGCCGCTAGCGACGCCAACGACCCCTCCATCGCCGTTGAGACCGCGCTGGCGCTGAACGGCATCGCGCGCTGGGGCAAGCTCGACAACCTCGCAGCACTCGCCGAGAAAGTGGCTGCTGTGACGGAAGTGCCCGAAGCCGCGAACGCCGCCTGAGCGTCAGGACGGATGGGCCGCGAAGCTGCCGTGACGGAGAAATGCCGCGACGGCATCCGCCACGCGCGCGGACAGCAGCATTCCCGTATGTGACACCGGCAGCGTGATCGCATCACGCGCACCCTGCCATTGCGTCTCGGCCACGGTAAGCAGGCCGTCATTCGGTCTCGGCAGGCTGCGGTAGACGAGCCGCGCCGCGCCGAACGAGTGCGTACCGCTGACCGTGCCGATCTCGCGTGGGGGCACCGGCCAGCGCGCAGGCTCCCCGGCATTCAGCTGCGCCACCGCGCGCCCCAGCAGCAGCCGCCACAACCGCGACCGCGCGCGCTGGCGTCCCACGATGCTGCCGCCATGCGGACTCCCGAGGGTCACAACACGCCCCGGCGCAAGATCCGGAAAGTCATTTAGCAGCGCCCGAATGACGACGCCGCCGAGGCTGTGACCGACGAGATGCACCGTGCCGGCATCGATTCCACGCACAAATGCCGCAAGCCGTGCGGCGTTGCCATGCAGGTCGAGATGCACGGAGGGATAGGAAAAGGGATAGACCGAGAATCCCGCCTGGCGCAGTCGGCGCGCCAGCGGCCATAGCGCGGCCCGATTCAGCCACAAGCCATGAATCAGGACGACGGCGTCTCGCGTCGCACCGACCTGACTCGTCAGGGCGAAACCTCGAGCATCCGCTCAAGCGCCAGACGCGCGAGCCCGGCCTCGGCTGGGGCGACCTTGATCTGGTTCACGATGCGTCCTTCGACGAGATTCTCGAGCGTCCAGACCAGATGCTGCGGATCGATGCGAAACATCGTCGAGCACATGCAGACGGTCGGCGACATGAACTCGACCACCTTGCCTTCATCGCGGCACTGCTCATGCAGGCGGTTGACGAGGTTGAGTTCGGTGCCGACCAGCCAGCGTGTCCCGGGTGCCGACTCGCGCACGGTCTTGATGATGAATTCGGTGGAGCCCACGTAGTCCGATTTCTGGCAGACCTCGAACGGCGCCTCGGGATGCGCAATCACCTTTCCATCCGGGTGTTCGCGCCGGAAGCTGTCGATGTGCACCGGCTGGAACATCTGGTGTACCGAGCAGAACCCCTTCCACAGGATGATCCGGGCGCGCTCAATCTGCTCGCGCGTGAGCCCGCCGTTCGGCAGTGCATAGTCCCATACCGCCATGTCCTCGAGCGGGACGCCCATGCGATAGGCGGTGTTGCGTCCAAGATGCTGGTCAGGGAAGAAAAGCACCTTGTCGCGCTGGGCCCAGGACCACTCCAGCACGCGCCGAGCGTTCGAGGAAGTACAAACCAGGCCGCCATGCTCACCACAGAACGCCTTCAGATCGGCAGCCGAATTGATGTAGGTCACCGGCGTGACGCGGGCATCGGGATCGAGCACGCGCCCGAGCTCGCGCCAGGCGCGCTCGACCGCGGCGAGATTGGCCATGTCGGCCATCGAACAGCCGGCGGCAAGATCCGGCAGGATCGAGACCTGGTCGGGACGCGAGAGGATGTCCGCGACCTCGGCCATGAAGTGCACGCCGCAGAATACGATGTACTCGGCATCCGACGTGGCCGCGAGGCGCGAGAGCTTGAGCGAATCGCCGGAGAAGTCCGCGTGCCGGAACACCTCGTCACGCTGGTAGTGGTGGCCAAGGATCACCACGCGCTTGCCAAGCGCGCGCTTCGCCGCGACGATGCGCTCGTCGCAGTCCTCGTCGGACAGCGTATCGAACTGCTCGTAGGCGAGTGCCGTTGCCATGCTCAGCTCACGATCCCAACTTCAGGATGGCCTCGCGGTTGGTCCACGAAGCCACGCGCGCGGCCGCCGTCCGGAAGTCGAACCACCCCCACTCGGCATGCTCCGCAGGATTCACATTAATATCGGTTTCCGCCTGCAGCGCAAGGGAAAACACATGTTCTGTGTTCTCTTTCACATTGGGGGCATAGCGCGCCCGCCAGGCCGGCAGGATTGGAAAGCGATAGGTAAGCTGCAGGTCCCGAAGACGCCCGGCCTCCTCGATGCCGGTCTCTTCGCGCAGCTCGCGGCGCGCGGCCTCGATCGGCTCACGCTCGTCCCAGCGCAAGCTGCCGGTGACGCTCTGCCAGAAATCCGGGGGATCGACGCGGCGCAGCAACAACACGCTATCGGTGGTATGCACCACGACCAGCACCGACTCGGGGCGCTTGAACGCCGCGCTACTCGACGGGGGCACCGGAGGGTTCGGTCAGCGGCTTGCGCAGCTTGATGTGCAGCTCGCGCAGCTGCGCATCGTCGACCACGCTCGGAGCGTCCGTCATCAGGCAAGACGCCTTCTGGGTCTTGGGGAAGGCGATGACATCGCGAATCGACTCGCTCCCCGTCATCAGCGCGCAAATGCGATCAAGCCCGAATGCAATGCCGCCGTGCGGCGGCGCGCCGAGGCGCAGGGCATCGAGCAGGAACCCGAACTTGGCGCGCGCCTCTTCGGCCTCGATGCCAAGCGCGGCGAACACCTTCTCCTGTACGTCCATGCGATGGATACGGATCGACCCGCCGCCGATCTCAGAGCCGTTGAGAACCATGTCGTAGGCGCGTGCCCGCACATTGGCGGGATCGATGTCGACCCGGTCGAGGTCTTCGTGCTTCGGCGAGGTAAACGGGTGATGCAGCGCCACCCAGCGCTTGGCGTCGGCGTCATAGTCGAACATCGGGAAGTCCACCACCCACAAGACCTTCCAGGCGTTTTCGGTGAGACCCAGATCCGCGCCGAGCTTGAGACGCAGCGCACCGAGCGCGTCATTCACCACCCGCGCGTTGTCAGCGCCGAAGAAAATGAGATCGTTGTTCGCCGCCGCGGTGCGCTTCAGGATCTCGGCGATCGCGGCATCCGGCAGGAACTTGAGGATCGGCGACTGCAGGCCCTCGCGACCCTTGGTCACATCGTTCACCTTGATGTAGGCAAGCCCCTTGGCGCCGTACTGGCCGACGAACGCGGTGTAGGCATCGATCTGGCTGCGCGTGAGGTCGCCGCCCTTCGGCACGCGCAGCGCGGCAACACGCCCGTTCGGGGCATTGGCCGGACCGGCAAAGACCTTGAAGTCCACCGACTTCATGAGATCCGCCACATCGATGAGCTCAAGCGACACGCGCAGGTCCGGGCGATCGGTGCCGAAGCGGCGCACCGCCTCATCGTAGGTCATGCGCGTGAAGCTTGCCGGGAGATCCACCTGCAGCACGCCCTTGAACAGCGCGCGGATCATCTCCTCCATGAGCCCCATCACACCATCCTCCTCGAGGAACGAAGTCTCGATGTCGAGCTGCGTGAATTCGGGTTGGCGGTCGGCGCGCAGGTCCTCGTCGCGGAAACAACGCGTGATCTGGAAGTAGCGCTCGAAGCCCGACACCATGAGCAGCTGCTTGAAGAGTTGCGGTGACTGCGGCAGCGCAAAGAAATGCCCGGCATGGGTGCGCGAGGGCACCAGGTAGTCGCGCGCGCCCTCAGGCGTCGACTTGGTGAGCATCGGCGTCTCGATCTCGACGAAGCCCTTGTCTTCGAGGAAGCGGCGCATGGTCTTCGCGATCTCGTGACGCAGGCGCAAGTTGCGCTGCATCATGTCGCGGCGCAGATCGAGGTAACGGTACTTGAGGCGCACCGGCTCGGAGAGCCCCTCTTCGTCGAGCTGGAACGGAAGGGCATCAGCGCGGTTCAGGATCTCGACCGTCGCGGCCAGCACCTCGACCTTGCCGGTTTTCAAATGCGGATTCTCGGTGCCGGCCGGGCGGGCGCGCACCTTGCCCTGCACGCGCAGCACGAATTCGCTGCGCACTGTCTCGGCGAGCTTGAAGGCATCCTGCTGGTCGGGGTCGAAGACGACCTGGATGATGCCATCGCGATCGCGCAGATCAACAAAGATGACGCCGCCGTGGTCACGCCGCCGCGCCGCCCAACCGCACAGCGTCACGGTCTGTCCAATCATCGCCTCGGTGGGCTCGCCACAGTAATGGGTACGCATGCGGTTACCTGAAAGAAAAGATGAAGCGGCTCGCTCAGGCGGCCGGGGTCGTCGATTTGCCGTTGCCCGGCGTCACCACGCCGACCGACAGCAGCATCTTCAGTCCCGCCTCGACTGACATGTCGAGCACGATGGCGCGCTCGCGCGGCACCATGAGAAAGAACCCGGAGGTTGGATTCGGGGTGGTCGGGACGAACACGTTGAGCAGGTCCTTGCCGGTCTTGTCGCGGATTTCGCCTCCTCCCTCGCCGGTGAGAAACGCCAGCGTCCAGGAGTTCGCGTGCGGGTACTCGACCAGTACGACCTTGCGAAACGATTTGCCGGAACCGGAGAACAGCGTCTCGGTGAGCTGCTTGACCGCGCCGTAGATGCCGCGCACCACCGGGATGCGATGCAGTATCGCCTCCCACAGGTGCAAGAGCTGGCGACCGAACAGGTTGGTGGCGACCACACCGGTGGCGATCACCACCACGAGCGTCAGCACCAGCCCGAGACCGGGGATGCGATAGCCGAGCAGCACCTCGGGGCGAATGTTCTGCGGCAGGAGCAGCAGCGTGCGGTCCATGGTATCGACCATGAGCTGCACAATGAGCGCCGTGACGCCGAGCGGGACCCAGACCAGCAGTCCCGCGACCAGCCAGCGGCGCAGTTGAGCCATCATCAGGCGCAGCCGCAGGAACCGCTACCGCAGCCGCCGGGCTTGCTGCCGCCGGAGGAGCCGGCCCCCGAGTCGCCCGAGGGCTCGGGCTTCTTTGCCGAGCCGCCCTTGAAGTCTGTCGCATACCAGCCGGTACCCTTTAGCTGGAATCCGGCGGCGGAAATGAGTTTCTTCAGCTCGCTCTTTCCGCACGAAGGACAGTCCTTGAGCGGCTCGTCGGCGAGCTTCTGCATGGCCTCGAGCTGGTGCCCGCAGGCCTGGCAACGATATTCATAAATCGGCATGAGACCTCCAAAAAATACGCCCCCGGGAAAATGGGGGCGCCCTGCTCCGAAACAAGCGAAATTATACCGGCGCTACTCGGCAAAGGGCTAATTTCAAAGCGATTCTGCCCGAACGCACGGATATACCGTTCAGATTACCGGGGTCTAAGCCCTTGAATCGCCACTAGGCCCCGCTCTGGCGCCGGGAAGGCTCGCCAGCCCCGAACACCTGGCGCGACTCGAACACGCCCGGCGCGAGCCTCTTCCCCCGGGAGCGCAGGCAGCGCTTGAGCACGAAATCGAAGAGCAGCGGATTGTAGCGGCGGATCTCCGAGCACAGCACTGCCTGCTCCGTGGTGATGAGGCCCTGCCCGGCCATGCGCGAGAGTGCGAACAACGGTACCACGCCCGGCAGCGGGTAATCCGAGCCATTCACCAGGCGCGCATGCCAGTCATCGCGCTCGAGCACCGTGTTGAGCGCGGGCCCGAGCCGGTTGACCTGGGTAACCGCCGAGAGGTCACCATAGAGCAACTTCTCGTAGCGTGCCTCGTCCATCAGCCTTGCGAACAACGCGAACGCCTCGACCGGAGAAGCGTCCCGACCACGATCGATGTCCGGATAACTGCCGAGCGAAGCGCAGTGCGCGACGATAACGCGCACCCCGTGCCCGAGCGCGCGGCGCAGCCGCAGTGGATTGTTGAACTCATCGTGCGCCCCGCCGTGCACGGCAAGTTCCTTGCCGCCATGTGAGAGCAACGGCACGTCGAGTCGCGCCAGCGCTGCGTAGAACGGATCGCAACGCGGCGCGGCCGGATCAATCCCCATCGCCGAGGGAAGCCACTTGACGGCGCGCGCGCCGTCGCGCACCACCGCCTCGAGCTGCGTCACACAATCGGGTTGATACGGGTGGATCGAGGCGATCCACTCGAACTGCGCCGGGTAGCGGCGCGCCAGATCGCGCGCCGCCGCATTCGAGGAATAGTAGGCACTGCTTGCGAGATCGACAGCTCCAGTCTCGTCATGATGATGCGCAAACGCGAGCAACATGATCTTGTTGCCGGCGGGCAGCTCGGCCTGCAAGCGCAGCAGCCGCGCGAGAAAATCCTCATCGACATGGCCCTGGCGCTCGGCGCAGCTCGCGTTCTGGTAGAAGATGCGCTGCAGGTACTGAACCGGATGCCAGAGACTTTGCATCGCCGGCGTGATCCATAGCCCGCCGTTGCTGTCCCCGACGCCGATCAGATGCACGTGGCAGTCCCAGAATGCCGCGGGATCGATGCCTTCCCAGGCCGCGCGCACGATGTCGTGATCGGCGAGCGCTCTTGGCAGGCCATCGAGGCACGGATTCCACAGGCCCTCCTCCAAAGAGAGCGGCCACGTCGAGAGGCCAAGCGCGCCGCTCGCCATCAGGAACTGGCGGCGATTCATGCATAACCCTGCATGAGCGCAGGGAGTCGCGACTCGATGCGCCGGCATACCTCACCCTCATCGATCGTTCCGTCAGCCAGGCGCGGCAGCATGTCGAGTGTAATGATATGAACCGGGTCACTGCTCGGGTCACGCGTCTTGGCGCGCGCACGCGCGAGATACGCCTCGAGACTCGCGTCGGCCCAGGTCGTCACCAGCACCACGCATTCGCCTTGGCGAAAATCGGGCAGCGCGAGCGCGTGATGCGCGCCGTCGGGCCAGAGTTCTGCGGCCAGCGCCTCGACCTCCTCGAGCGAGACCCATCGCGCGCCAACGCGCGCCATGTGGCGCCGCTCGCCGATACGCCGGAGATAATCCTCGCCATCGACCGCCATGAGCTCGCCGGTATCGAACCATCCCGGGCCAGCTTCACAGGCGGGCGGCAGGATCTCGTCTGGCCGCTCACTGGTGAGATAGCCGAGCATCAGGTTCGGCCCGCGTATCGCGAGTCGCCCTCCCACGCTGATCCCGGGCACCGGGATGAGGCGATGCTCGATGCCCGGCATCAGTCGGCCAAGCGTGCCGGCGCGATCATCCATCGGCGTGTTGGTTGAAATGAGCGGCGCGGCCTCGGTCGCGCCGAAACCCTCGAAGATTCGCAGGCCAAAGCGCTCTGCCCAGCGCTGGCGCGTATACGCGCGCACCGGCTCGCCGCCCGCGAACACGTAGCGCACGCTGAAAAAATCGTAGGGATGCGCGTAGCGCGCATAGCCGGCGAGAAAAGTATTGGTGCCGAACAGGATGGTGGCGTTCACCGCATAGGCCATCTCCGGAACAATGCGGAAATGCAGCGCCGAGGGATACAGGAACACCTTCACGCCCGAGACTAGCCCGAGCAGCGTGCCGGTGGTGAGGCCGATTGCCGTGTAGAGCGGCAACGCATTGAAGATCACGTCCTGCGCGCCGAAATCGACGCGCGCCGCCGCCTGCGCGGCGTTGGCGAGCAGGTTCGCGTGGGAAAGCACGACGCCCCGCGGCTTGCCATCGGCGCCGTTGACGAACAGCACCGCGGCGGGATCGTCGGCACGGGCATCCTCGCCGCGGCGCGAGACGAGCCGTGCGGCCAGCAGGCGCGCATGGCCCGCCAGCCGATTGAGCGGGCCGACCCGGTCACGCAAGTCCTCAAGGTACACAATACGGTAGTGCTCCTGCAGCGCATCGATGAGCTTGCCCAGGCGCGCCGCCGCGATGAAGGTCCGTGACGTGACGACGCAGCCAATCCGGGCTGCGGTGCACGCGGCACGCAACGCCGTGGCATTCTCCGTGTAGTCGAGCATGGCCGGCACACGCCCGCGCGCATGCAGGCCGACCAGGGCATACAGCGTCGCGACACTCCCTGGCATCAGCACTCCGATCACTTCGCCCCGGCGGGTGCCGCGGGCCATGAGACCGCCCAGCGTCCAGCCCCGCGACAGCAGCCGCGCATATGTCACCGGCCGGCGATCGATATCCTCGGCAATTTCGTGCCTTCCGCCATGCACCCGTCGCGCCTCGAGCAGCGCCCCGGCGAGCGTGCGACGGTAATTGGCGGTGCGGAACATGAGCTCCGTCATGAGGTCGGCCAGTTGCTGGCCGACAACCTTG
>LJVB01000105.1 GCA_001304215.1 Acidithiobacillales bacterium SM1_46
CCGAGCTGTGCGAAACCGAGGTCATCGTATCCGCGCGCCAGGCTGGTCCCGCGCGCTGCGCGATCCTGGTCGAGGAGCAAGCGGCTGCGATAGGTGGCGCGATCGTCGTTGCGGGCAATAGAGTATTCCAGCGCCTCTACCGCCTCGGCCGGACGGTTCTCGGTCTGCAGCCGGATGCCGTCGTAGAGGTAGGCCGTGGGATCCCGGGGGTCGAGTTCCTTGGCGATCCGGAACTGCTGGGCATCGATGTCCGCGCGGCGCTCTTCGAAGTAGGCCTTGCCCAGGTAGGCGCGCAGCAAGGCACTATTGGAGTCCAGACCGACTGCCAGCTCGATCTCGCCCCGACCTGCTTCCAGCTTGCCGCGATTGATGCGCGCCAGACCAAGTCCCAAATGAGGAAGGGGATCGGCGTTATCCGCGGCGATGGCTTTCTCAAACGAATCCGTCGCCGCTGAAATCTGGAAATTCGCGAGCGCCGCGAAACCGAGAGCCATATGCGCCCGGCCCAGGCCCGGCGCAAGGGCAAGGGACTTCTCCGCCGCCGCAATGGAATCGCGACGCTCACCGAGCATCAGGTGCAGCTCAGATAAGCGCGCCCACGCCAGGGCATCTTTGGGCTGACGCTTCACTGCGGTCAGCAACGTTTCGCGCGCCGCCGGCAAGTCAAATCTCGCCTGCTGCGCGTAAGACAGAGCGATGTAGGCGGCTGCGCTGTCCGGAGCCAGTTCGACTGCCTTGCGTCCTTCCGCAAGGGCCCGGTCGCGATCGTTCAACACCACGGCGATGACCGCGCTGAGCGCATGACTCAGACCGGAACCTGCGTCCTGCACTAGCGCACGGTCTATGTCCGCGCGGGCGTCGTCGACCCGGCCAACGGACAGCAGCAATGAGGCGCGCAAGAGATGAAAGCGGGCATCGCGCTCACCCTCGGGTACGCCATCCAGGGCGGCGAAGGCAGCGGGGTAATTTCCGCGCGCCGCGCTTTCCTGGGCATTGCGCAAGGAAGCAGGTGCGGCGGCGCTATCCGTCATGGCCAAGACGGGCGGATAGTAGAGCGCCCACTGCGCGGCGTCGCGCGGACGCACGACTGTTCGTGGCTGCGGGGCCTTGCCGGCCTCGGCGGCAACCGACTGGCCTGAGGTTACCGCGACGGTGCCCTGCGGGTTGCCCGCGCGCACCGTCCCTTCAAACACGGTGAGAATCGTCTCCTTGTCCGTCACGCGCATGACGAACTCGGTACCCTCGATCGATCCATTCAGATACGGGGTGCTGACTTCGAGGCGGCGCGGCTTGCGACTGAACGACTGGATCGCTCCGCGGAGAAGGTCGACGAATGAGCGCTCCTCGGGCTTGTTGCTGACGTTGACGAGGCGAACCGCCGAATTCTGGTCGACTCGAAGAACTGCCTGGTTCGAAAGGGCAATGGCGGCGCGGCTTCGCTCGGCCGCGCGAACCGAATCGCCCTCGCACAGAGTTTGATTCAACTTTGCCGCGGTCCAGCTCGCGTCAGCGCCGCGCTGGACTTCAACGTTTCCTTCCGCGCTGGCGACTCGCCCGACGACGAGCTCACAGGAATCAGCTGCTTGCGCAGCCGAGCCAAGCGCAAAAATCAGAATGCCGGTTACATATGCCCACTGCGCAAACCGTCTGCCGCTCGCCGGGACCGAAGGTCTCCCATTGCCATGCCCCTAGTTTTAAGCTGCAACTTCTCCGGCTGCAGCTATTTGTTGTTGTCCGCCTCGGATCCATGGCAGGTTGCTCCTGGCATTCCCGTTGAACGCAAAGAAAGCAAAAAGACAAATTAGAGCGATGGGGTGAAACAAAACGCTCTGGCCACGAGGTGATTCATTTCGCGGTTGATACACTATGCTGGCGTGTGACCACTCGAGTCAAATTTTTTATGAGTATTCCGGTGCCGCCGATGTGCTGACAGCACCCGCCGCGCGACGCAAACACTCGAGAGGGTCGAAAATCTGCAACAGATGTGAAACACCTGGGCTCGTCGCACCTAATATATATGATCAAGCAACGGTGATTGGCCAGTTGACCAACCAACATGCCGCCGACGCGCGGATCTGCGGCGCTCGCGTGCTACGGCTCCGGCTTTCCCCGTCCCTTAGAGGATTGGCTCCTGCATGGATCGAGGTTCACAGGAGGCGCGACCGGTATGGGCGAAGGGCGCGGTCGCGAGTCTGTAGTATGCTACTTGGCTTTCGTGCCTAGGTGTCACCAACAACTGCCGCATCGGCCGGATCGAGGAGGAAGTGATGGAACAAATCACGCTGGAGGCGCCGGATTTCGAAAAGATCCGCGCGTGCGGCACAGTCCGCCACTACAAACCCGAGGAAGTTATTTTTTCCGAAGGGGACCCCGCGGATTTTGTCTACTTCATCGAGTCTGGCGCCGTCTCAATATTTCTCTACGAATTCACCAACCGCGTGGAAATCGGTCAGCGCGGCGCGGGCAGTTTCTTCGGTGAAATGGCGGCTATCAGCGGGGGTAAGCGCACGGCCACGGTTACCGCGATTGCCGACACGACGCTCGTCTTGCTGGACAAGGACCAGTTCCTCCAGCTCATGGCTGCGGACGGTGAGATCAACGAGAAGGTCAATCGCGTAATCGCGCTTCGCACCGAAGAACTGGCGCTCAAGGAAAACTTGCTCGCCACCACCGGCATCAAGGGCAACAACCTGCAGATCAGCATCAAGGGCGACCCGACCATGCGCGAATCGGCCTTCGATCGCGACCGGCGGGACAGTCCTATGGACAAGGTGCTGCCGCAGATGATTCCCAACATCAAAACCCTGCTGCTCGAGCGCTGCGTCAGCGAGGTGTTCCTGCAATTCAATAGCGGTGAAATCCGCCTGACGTCAATCTTCGATCCGTTCAACTACGAAATCCATCCTGCCAACAAGCTTATCGACAGCCATTATCTGGATCGCCATTTTCCGGTGATGGACTTTTCAGAAAAGGTCGGCCTGATCCGGAGCATGTACAACACGATCGGTAGTGAACTTGGCAAATTCAAGCTGCCCGAGCGCTACAAGGAGTCGTACCGAAACCACTACAAGAGCTGGGAGCCGCTGTCAGAGGAAGAGATCGTGCACGTCATCGACAAGCTGCAGATCCTGCGCAGCATCCCCAACTTCTATCTGCGCAACATGGGCGTGAGCATCACGCGCGACGCGATCCGCATGCAATTCAACTGCGACGGCACGCACATCGTCACGAGCAGGGATTACGACCGCTTTATCGCCGATAACCTGGGCATCGAAACTGTTGTCTAGGGAGTCAGCAGGCCGCGTTTCTGCCGGCCGGAATTATTTTGCTCCTTGACGCGTCGCTACCCACAGCGCTTTTTATTTCCTAGATCATGCTGACTACGCCGGGCCATTTGCTGACGTGTGCCGCACTTGAGCGGGGCTCCTGATCGTGAAGCGCTGGCTCCGCGGATTGTTGATTGGGGGCACGGTTGGCGCGTGCGGGGTCGTACTCGCCCTCACGCCGTTCGAGCTTCCACTGGAAACCCGCGTTGGCCTGCATGCGCTTTTCCATCTGCGCGGAGAACGTCCGCCGCCCCCTGAAGTGGCCGTAGTGGCCATCGACGGGCGGACCGGGGAGAAGCTCGGGTTGTCGACGCTACCGCGGGACTGGCCGCGCTCCATGCACGGCAAGCTGGTTGACGAACTGACCCGGCGCGGTGCCGCGGTGGTCGTTTTCGATATGGATTTCCGCAGGTCGCGCGGCGAGCAGGAGGACCTGGCGTTCGCGCGCGCTGTCGAAAGGGCAAATCGCGTCGTGCTTTTCGAACATCTGAGCGGCCGGCGCCAGCCCGTCGAGGATCAGAGCGGGCGAGTTCGCGGCACGGTGTGGGTAGAGGAGCTGGAACCACCCGTTCCTCCGCTGGCGGCGGCCGCGAGGGGTCTTGGCCCGTTCCCGTTGCCGAAGATGGGCGCCGCCGTACATGAGTTCTGGACCTTCAAATCGAGTGCGCGCGAGGCGCCGACGATGCCGGCGACCGCCATGCAGATTTTTTCCCTCCAGCACTACGAACGGTGGCGGGCGCTGCTGGCGACCTCCGCTCGCGCACCCCTTGATGGGCTACCGCTCAAGGCGACTGAAATCCGAAATGCCAAACAGCTGAAGGCGCTAATGTGGAACACGCGGCAGCTGTTTGAAAAGGATCCCGATCTGGCTGACCGCATCGCCACCTCAGCCGGAGCAAAGGATCAGTTAAGCCAGGTGCCTGCGGCACTGCTTGGTCTCTACAGTGGAAACAATGAGCGATACCTGAATTACTACGGCCCGCCCGGCACCATTCCCACCCTGCCCTACCACGCCATCATCAAGGGCTCGGATCCCAATCTCGCACCGGCGGCATTGGATGTCGCAGGCAAGGTGGTGTTCGTGGGCTACTCGGACCTCTACGATCCGGGTCAGCCGGACCGCTTTTTCACCGTGTTCACGCGCGACGACGGCGTTGACTTGAGTGGCGTGGAAATCGCCGCGACCGCCTTTGCCAACCTCCTCACCGACAGCTCGTTGAAGCCGCTTGGCGCCGTCACCACGCTGCTGCTGCTGCTTGCCTTCGGCCTGGTGGTCGGGGCGGTCGTGTACCTAACACCCGCGGTTCTTGGAGTGATTCTCGCCATCGTACTGACCGGCGCTTATGCCTTCGGTGCCCAGACGAACTTCAGCAACGCTGGCGTTTGGTGGCCGTTGGCCACGCCGGTATTGGTGCAGCTTCCGCTCGCCCTGTTTATCGGTCTGATCGCGCAATACCGCTTGGAGCGTCGGCGCGTCGAGCACATCAGCGAGGCGATTCGCCAGTACGTGCCGGAGAACGTGTCGCGCGCCTTGACCGCCGCGGAGCTTGCGCCGGGCGACGTGAACAAGGTTACCTACGGAACCTGCCTCGCCACCGACATGGCAGGTTTCTCCACGATTGCGGAGAAGATGGCGCCGGGCGAGCTGGCGAGCTTTCTCAACGAGTATTTCGAAGTGCTCGCACAGGCGCTCAAGCGCCACAACGTCGAGGTCACCGAGTTCCGCGCCGACGCGATCATGTGCGCGTGGACGGGAGCGCGCGACGATGCGGCGGTTCGCCACCTACCGGTACAGGCGGCGCTCGAGGCAGCGCAGGATATCGGGCAATTCAACCGGCAGCGCAATCTGCCGGGAAGCCTGCGCGTGGGCCTCGCGGACGGCGAGTTCTACGTGGGCCACGCCGGTGGCGGCGGACATTTCGTCTACAGCATCGTGGGTGACTGCGCCAACACCGCGTCGCGCATCGAGAGCCTGAACAAGCACCTCGGCACGCAACTCCTCGCGACGCGCACCGTGGTCGACGGCGAGGACGAATTGCTGGTGCGCTATCTCGGCAAGTATCGTTTTGTCGGCAAGACCGAGGCGCTGCCCATCGCCGAGATTGTATCGACCAAGGCTGCCGCCACGGCCTCCCAGCTCGACCTGTGTGCGCGATTTGCACCGGCGCTGGAAGCATTCGAGCAAGGCGACTGGGCGTTGGCCGCCGAGCGCTTCGAGAACGTGATGAGCGCCTTCTCCCAGGATGGCCCGAGCCGCTTCCTGCTCGAGCGCTGCCGGGAATACTTGCGCCCGGATGCCAAGCCTGACGATCTCGGCGTCATCGCCATGAGATCCAAATAGGACGCTCCGCAAAATGACTGATACCGCGGCAGCAACCCACCCCGATTACGACAAGGCCATTACGTACGCGCTTGATCGGCTGCGTCGCGAGTTATCACCGAACCTTTTCTACCACTGCGCCGCGCATACCGAGCAGGATGTGCTGCCGGCGGTGCAGCGGCTCGCGCGTCTCGACGGTGTGACGCAAACCGAACAGCGACTGCTCGAGGTCGCCGCCGCCTATCACGACATCGGCCACATCCGCAGCCCGTATCACCATGAGGCGATCGGCGTCGAGATCATGACCGAAGCCCTGCCAAACTTTGGCTTTGTGCCCGCAGACATTGAGCGCCTGTCAGCAATGGTCATGGCCACGCGCATGCCGCAGTCGCCGAATAACCACCTGGAACGGCTGCTCGCCGACGCAGATCTGGATGGGCTTGGCCGGCAAGACTTCTTCCGCACCAGCAAGGCGCTATGGCGGGAGCTACGGGCACAGGGCAAGCCACGCGGCTGGACGCAATGGCTACAGGTGCAGCTGCGCTTTCTGCGCTTGCATCGCTATTTCACGACCACGGCCCGGGCGCTGCGCGACGAGGGAAAACAACAGAACATCGCGCTACTCGAACGCCTGATCCGCGATCAGAAAAAATCGGGCGAATAGGTCACTGGCATATTCTGGTTCACAGGCAAGAAGCGGTTCGTGCGGCCTTTCCGCTCAAGCGAGCCCCGCGTTGCATGAGCCGGCGATGTATCGAGACTGGTCGCCTCGGTCCGGAGTCGTAGTTTGCATCACCGACAGCCAATCACCGCCGCTTGCTGAGCGGACAAGCCGCTGCGGGGCTCCGTTACTGGACCCGTTGCGATAGCAGCGCTACGAAAATATCTAAGGGAAACGCTGAGGAAGATCCGGGGCTGGATCGCACCGAGGCACACGCGCCAGGCTGTCCGTGCCATGGCCAGCGCGAGCCAGGTATCGCGCTTGCGGGCTACTCGTCCTTGGTGACGGTTTCGCCCTGCTCCGGAGACTGCTCTGGATTCTCACCATGGTGTGCAGCGCTTCGCTCCAGCTTGCGCTGACGCTTTTCTTCCATCTTCTTCTTCTTTTCCAGCTCTCTCTGGCGCTTCTGAAACTGATAGTTGGGTTTTGCCACCAATGCGCCCTCTTCCGATGTAGATAGTCCGAATTATGTCAGGCATTGCGGCAAATGTCCGACCTCCCAACCGGTGTTGCCACTACTTCCCCCCGGCAATTCGCCAAGGCAAGATCGAAGGCCCCGGTCAACATCGAAGGGGTTGGCATCCAGGGCAGCGGCAAGCTCTGCGCGGTTGATGTGCCGATGCCTGTGCGGTGCCACGAAATCGACACTGACACAGCAATTTGGGGTCGGAGTGTGGCGAACCTGACTGCGCCCAACGTGGTCCGCGCTATCTCAGGAAGCACGGAATTTCGTCTGTGACTTCCTGCTGGCGCCCGAGCAGTAAACATCCACCGCGTAGCGTAGGTAGCGTTAATATCTAGCAAGAAACGCTCTCTGGCCCGGTTTCCTGCCACTTGATCAATGGAGCACCACATGAATATCCCTGCCCCGTTTCTGTGGTTGTTTCTCGGCGCTGTCCTACAGCTGTTCGGTTTCGGCCGCTGGATGACGCCGCTGGCGGCGTGGCTGGCGCCGGTGTTGCTGCTGCACTTCGCACACACCATGCCACCGGTCGCCGGCATGCTGTGGATCTGGCTGGCGCTCGCCATTGCCTTTGGCATCAGCCTGCGCGGCATCGTCCCGATCCCGGGCCTCGCTTACCTGGCCCTGCCCATCACATGGGGTTTGTTCGGGTCGCTGCCGTTCGTGATTGACCGGCTGGTGGCGCCGCTGGTGCCCGGCTTCTGGGTCACGCTGGTGTTTCCGGCGGCCTGGACGGCGATTGAATTTCTCAATTCGCGCTGGAACCCCTACGGCACCTGGGGCGCGAGTGGATACACCCAGCACGGCGTATTGCCGTTGATGCAGCTGGCCTCCGTTACCGGCATCTGGGGCATTGGCTTTCTCATCGGCTGGTTTGCCGCGGTGGTGAACTGGGCATGGGATCAGCAGTTTGTCTGGAGCGCCATACAGCACGGCGTGCTGATCTATGCCGGGGTGTGGTGTGCCATGGTGTTGTTTGGCGGCCTGCGCATCGCATTCGCGCCGGCGCGCCAGACGGTGCGCATTGCCGGCATCGGCTGGCCGAGCGGCATCGTCGAACCGCAGGAATTCCTGCGCGCGGTAGAGCCGGACTTCACCGAGGCAGAACGGGAAAAGCTACGCCCCGCCTTCGCCCGCATTCAGGGCTCATTCCTCACGCGCAGCCAGCTCGAAGCGCAGGCCGGATCGAAAATCATCGCCTGGCCGGAAGCGAACCTGATTGTCTTCAAGGAAGACGAGGCGGCGTTTCTGGAACGCGCGCGCGCGTTCGCGCGCGAATACCAGGTTCATCTCGTCATCGGCCTGGCCACTGTCTTCCCCGGTGAAAGATACTCGTTCAGGAACCAGTCAGTGCTGTTGACGCCAACCGGCGAGACGGCCTATGCCTACACCAAGATCACCTCGGTTCCCGGCTTCGAGAAGAAATACAGCGTCCCCGGCGACAAACCGATCCCGCTGGCCGATACCGAATACGGGCGCATCGCCTCACCGGTTTGTTACGACATGGATTTCGATGGGCTCATTCGCCAGGTTGGGCGTGGCAAGGCGGATCTCATGCTGGTGCCGGCGAGCGACTGGAAGGACATCATCCCGCTGCATCAACCGATGGCGGAATTCCGCGCCATCGAAAACGGCGCTGCCCTGTTTCGCATCACCCGCTGGGGTGGTTCCGGGGCGATCGACCCTTACGGGCGAAGGCTGGCAT
This sequence comes from Acidithiobacillales bacterium SM1_46, assembly GCA_001304215.1. Lineage (GTDB taxonomy): Bacteria > Pseudomonadota > Gammaproteobacteria > Acidiferrobacterales > Sulfurifustaceae > SM1-46. Next base: position 8,536 of record LJVB01000105.1, read on the forward strand.
GGATGGATGACTTCAGCACGCAAGACAATGTAATGGTGGCGCAGGTGCCCATGAGGGCCGGGGTACGTACGCTCTATGCGCGCTTCGGGGATGTTTTGGCGTGGACCTGTGTCGCCGCTTTGGTCGCCGCACTTGGATTGCTGGCGGTGCGGGCGATGCAGTAGCGCCGATCAGTCATCCAGAAAGAAACATTCCGGTCACGCTGGCTTTGTAACCCAGGCCGAGAGCCGGCATTCGAAGTCAACGGTCGGCCAAACGCGCTGTGTGTTTGGTTCGCGCTGCAGCCGTTTGCCGCTACGACTTATCGAGCCGCAGCGGCAGGCGCCGCAGGCGCTGGCCGGTGGCGGCGAACACCGCATTGGCGAGCGCCGGTGCGATCGGCGGCACGCCTGGTTCGCCGACCCCGCCGGGGGGTTCGCGGCTTGGTACCAGATGCACTTCGATCGGCGGCATCTCGTCGATGCGCAGCAACGGCTGGTCGTTGAAATTGCCCTGCACCACGCGGCCGTCTCCAATTGTGATCTCGCCCTTGAGCGCGGCGGTGAGCGCGAAGGTGATGGAACTCTCGGTCTGGGCAAGTACGCCAGCCGGATTCACCGCCAGGCCGCAGTCGACCGCGCTTACCACCCGTTTCACCCGAATGACGCCGCGCACCACCTGCACCTCGACCACATGCGCCACCCAGCCGGCGAACGATTCGTACACCGCGATCCCGCGGCCATGCCCGGCCGGCAACTTCTTGCCCCAACCGGCCTTGTCGGCGGCAAGCTGAAGCGCCGCGCGGTGACGCGGTGCCTGCTTCAGCAGCGCCAGTCGATAGGCGAGCGGGTCCTGGCCGGCGGCGTGCGCCAGCTCGTCGACAAAACACTCGATGGTGAAGCCGTTCTGCGACGCACCAACCGAGCGCCACGGGCCGACCGGCACGCCGGGATCCTCCTCGACCTGCTCGACGCGCACATTGTCGATCGCATAGGGAACGATAACCCCGCGCAGCGCGGTGCGCGGACCGGCGATGCGCTGAAACCAGGCGCGCGGAAAGCCGCGCGCATCGAGCGCGGCGCGCAGTTGGGTGCAGTTAACCGGGCGATAGAAGTCGTGTTGCATGTCGTCTTCACGCGTCCACAGCACCTGCACTGGCGCGCCGACCGCCTTGGACAGTTGCACCGCCTCGACCACGAAGTCCTGCCGCAGCCGCCGGCCAAAACCGCCGCCGGCAAAGGTGGTGTGAATCTGCACCGCTGATTCCGGAAGGCCGCTTGCCTCCGCAGCGGCGGTCCGTGCGGCGGTCTGTGCCTGGGTCGGCACCCAGACATCGCAACCATCGCGGCGCACATGCGCCGTGCAGTTCATCGGCTCCATGCAGGCGTGTGCCAGATACGG
>LJVB01000016.1 GCA_001304215.1 Acidithiobacillales bacterium SM1_46
AACGGAGGACTTATGAAATCTATCGTCGCTTTCTTCTCGATCGTCCTGGCACTGGGATTTGGATGGGGAATCCCGTTGGCCACTGCGCAGGATGCCGCACCCAAGGAGAACAAGGGCCTCAAGACCGGCAAGACCGAAATCGTTGAGCTCGGTCCCGAAATCGCCGGCATGGATGGTCGCCAGCTGAGGATGCGAGTGCTGACGATTGAACCCGGTGGTCACATCGGCTTGCACAGCCACAAGGACCGGCCGTCAGTCGCGTACTTTCTGCAAGGAAGCGACACCGTGATTTATGCCGACGGCTCGCAAAAGCACTTCAAGGCGGGCGACATCACGTCGGCAAACAAGGACACGACGCATTGGCACCGCAACGACGGAAAGGAGCCGGTCGTGCTCCTCATTACGGATATCTATCATCCCAAGAAGTAGAACCCATCTCGAGCGCTTTGGCTCTCGCGACAATGCCCGCACCAACACAGGCCCCACTTAGGTGGGGCCTGTCACATCTTATGGGTGCGAGACCCAAGACCGGCAGACAACTGCCAGCGCGAGCACAGGGTCAATCCGTTAACAAAGGGCCCGGCGGACAAATCACCTATCAAGCCTGGACGGGAAGATATTATTTGGTATCCCATCCGCGAAACCGGTCCGGATCGCTGCTTCCGGGCTTCGAGTGGCGGCCTGATCCTGAAAAACTTCGTTGACCGAGGGTAGTGCCGGCGGGAGTTGAACCTCCCGCCCCGACTTCAGTTGCAGCATCCAACAACCTTGGTGGATTCCGGTAGCGAAGCCGACGTGCCCGCGAAGGGTCTGCGTAACTGTTGAACGAACTTGGTCAGACGGGGGCCCAGAGTCGATTGGGTACTCTCGGCACGCATCAGCCAGACCAGCCCGATACGCATGCCGGTACCAATACCGATTACCGCGAGCAGCGCGGATATAGAAAGGGTGGACATGCCCGTCAAACCTTGTCCGATGTTGCAACCGCCGGCAAACACGGCACCGACTCCGACGAAGCCTCCGCCAACGACGGCGCGAACGAGTTCGCCCGGGCGAATACCGACCCAGCGGAATTGGCGACGAACCAGAGCGCTCACCACAGCACCACCGAGCACGCCCAGGATAAGGGCCAGGTGAAACCCGCTGCCGCGCTGCTCACCGGTAGTAACGAGCTGCGTCGTCTGCGCCAATGGGCCCACGAAGGTCATGGAAACCGGGCGAACCGTTCCCTCGAACGGGTCCTGGGCCAGTGACCCGCTGATCCACCAGCCACCAACGACAAGCGCTCCGACAACCACCCCGGCGAGCAGGAGCCCGATGCTGGCTCCGCGCCGGACGGTCGCGATGATGGCGAGCACGCATGCGGTAGCGAAGAGCGCCGCTGCCCAACCGTGCGACAGCCCGAGAAACGTTGCGATGGAGGCATCGCCCGAAGCGGGACCAACGGCAAACACGTTGTGCAGCTGCACACGCACCGGTTCCAGCACGCCGTAGGCGCAGGCGGCCCCACCAATGCCCGCGGCGACCAGCGCCACCACGGCGCCAAGGCTTCCTTCGGCGCTCCGCACGAGCAGGCGCCCGGCGCAACCGCCGGCGAGCACCGCACCGAAACCGAACAATGTTCCGCCGGCAAGGGCGCCGAACCAGTCGATTCGACCACTGCGGAATCCGGTTTCGGCGATCGGCACGAGACCCGTGAGCTCCAGCGTGGCGGTACCGACCACAGCGACCGCGACGGCCGCAAGATAGGCGTGCGCCTGTCGCAGGTCGCGCATCAACACCCAATTGGAGACCGCCGCCAGCACACAGAAGCGCGAGCGCTGTGCCACGGCACCAAACAGCAGGCCAATAACAAGGCCGCCGCCAATCAACCACAGATTAAGTTCCTGGACCATGATCCTTCTCCTGTTCGGTTTCGTTGCGTCTTCAGCGATCGCCGCAACCGATTACTCTCCTGCAACACGCGGCACCGACGGCGCCAGGCGTTGCAGGAGTTGCCCTTGGGTGTTTGTGGTTGTTTTGTCGAGCATGGCGTGTATATCCGGTTCTTCCGCGCGGCCGACTCCTAGCAACCGTCGTCGTCCAGGTCGGACATGCTGTACTCGGGTGCAGCAGCCGATGACTCGCCGGCCATGCTCGGCGCGATGGACAGGGTTAGCAGGAAGGCAGCAAACAGACTTGCGATCAGGTTCTTCATGGCGCGTCTCCTTTTTCAGTGTCTCGATCGGCTCTCGTACCGCCGCCGATTTCAGCGGGCCCTCGTTTTCTCCGAGTGCAAGCCCATTGTTGGCGCAAAATCGACGCAAAAATATTGGACTCGCGCATTGAGACGAACGTGGGAAGTCCCGCGCGATGTCGCCGGGGGGGTGGGCCCTAAATGCCTTGTTTCCCAGCGGGAAAACGGCTGTAATGTCCAGGTCGTAATACCTTCGTCTCAAGCGTTTTCCCAAGGCCCGGAGGGACGCCCCGGTGAAAATCCTGGTTGCGGATGACCATGCGCTTATTCGCGACGCGTTGCGCCACCTCCTGACTCAGCTCGATCCATCGGCGCTCGTGCAGGAATCACCCGACTGCGATGGCGCGCGCGCCTATGCTCGAGACAATCCCGATCTCGACCTGGTGCTTCTCGATATCACGCTTCCGGGTGGTGGCGGCCTGGCGCTGCTCTCCGAGCTGCATGGCAGTTACCCGATGCTGCCGATCGTGATGCTCTCGGCAATTGAAGATGCGGCGACCGTGCGCGATGCGCTCGCGCGCGGCGCCGTGGGATACATCACCAAATCATCATCCAACGAGGTCATGCTCGGGGCACTGCGACTGATACTGTCGGGCGGCCACTATGTGCCGCTCGAAGCACTCGGCAATAACGGCACGGCGCCGGACACCCCACCCGCTTCCGCAGACGAACTGAAGATTACCGACCGCCAGCGGCAAGTGCTGGCGCTCATGGCGAAGGGGAATTCAAACAAGCTCATTTGCCGGGAGCTCGGCATGGCGGAAGCGACGGTCAAGTTTCACGTCACCGCCATCCTGCGCGCGCTCAAGGTCACGACCCGGGCACAGGCAATCGTTGCGGTAAACCGGCTCGGTCTCGACCTCGATGCCCTGCGCCGCGCCGGTGAAACGGCGGAATAAGGCTAGCCGGCCACGACGCGCTGTTTCGTTCCCCGCGTCAGGTGCGTCAACAGCAGGCGCAACTTGGCCGGCTGCACGGGCTTGTGCAGCAACGCATAGCCACTCTCGTTTGCCTCGCGCAAGCGCTCCGGCGCCGTATCACCCGTCACAAGCGCCGCCGGCACTTCCGTGCCGGCAATGGCCTGCAGCCGGTGAATCACATCGATCCCGGTCTCGCCGTCGGGCAACCGGTAGTCGCAGACAATGGCATCCGGCATTTCACCCGCCTGCTTCAGGATCGCTTCCGCCTCGGCGCCATGTCCCGCGCTCCAGACCTCGCAGCCCCACTGCTCAAGGAGGCTTGCCATCGCGTCGCGCACCAGGGCGTCATCATCCACCATCAGCACGCGCATCCCGCGCAACGAGGCGACGGGAGATGCCTTGGGCGCAGCGCTTTCGCTCGCGATACCGCGCGGCAGTTCGATTGAAAAGACCGATCCCTTGCCGGGCTGAGAGACCAGATCGATACGACTGCCCAGCAATCGCGCAAGCCGCGTGGCAATGGCCAGCCCCAGGCCAAGGCCCTTGCGCCGGTCGCGTTCGGGATTGCCTACCTGGTAAAACTCCTTAAAGATCGATTCGCGGTGCTGAGGCGCGATCCCGGCACCACTATCCCAGACCTCGACGCGCACCTTGTCACCGTGGCGTCGACAGCCAATGACGATGCCACCGCGCTCCGTATAGCGAACTGCGTTGGCCAAGAGGTTGATCAGGATCCGCTCGAGCAGGACCGGGTCACTGCATACGGCAAGCCTCGACGGAACATACGGCAAGCCTCGACGGAACAGCGCGCAATCGTAGCCCCTTCTCTTCCGCCTGCGGCGCAAATGCCCTATCGAGTCGCGTCAGCAACGGTTGCAGGGCAAACTCCGCAGAAGTCGGCGTCACCACGCCGGCGTCGAGGCGCGAGATGTCGAGCAGCGCGTCCAGCAGCTGCTGAAGAGCGGTGACGGCGGACTCCACCTTGTCCACCAGCGCGAGCGCTCTTGGCTCCGTGACGCTCCCGCGCAGCTGCGCGACGAACATGCCGAGCGCATGCATCGGCTGGCGCAAGTCGTGGCTGGCCGCTGCCAGGAAGCGGGTCTTCGCCTGATTGGCCGCGGCAAGTTCCTGGGTACGCTCCGTCACCTTTTGCTCGAGGCCGGTATAGGAATCGCGCAACCGCGTGGTCATCAGGTTGATCATCAGGTTGAATTCCTCGGCGAGAGTCTCGAGCTCATCTCCGGTGTGAACATCGATATGCTGGTCGAGCGCGCCCGCGCCGATGCGCGCCGCGCCGTCCTGCAACGTCTTGATCGGCGTCACCATGCGCCGCGCCAGCAGGAGGCTTGCGATCACCGCCACAATGAGGCCGAGTAGCAGCAGGAATCCCGTCCGCATGAGGGAGTGATAGAGCGGCGCATAGGCCTCGTTCAGCGGTTGCTCCACCAGCACTGACCAGCCGATCGGCGCGATCGGGGCGTAGGCCGCGAGCATCGGTCGTCCGCGGGTATCGAGCGCCTCGATGAGTTCCGGATCGCCTTCGCTCGACGTTGCGCGCGCGGCGAGCGCCGCCTGTACCTGCGGAAGCGCCGACAGGTCGGATTTCTGGAGCACGAGACTGATGTCCGGGTGCGAGACCAACTGACCGCGGTCATCGACCACGTAGGCATAACCCGTCTCACCGACCCGAATACGGGAAATCACGTCCCAAACGAACTTGAGATTGACTTCGACCGCGGTGACACCGGCATGCTTGCGACCGCTGTTCACCGCCACGGTGAGATAGGGCTCGGTCTCCTTGTGAAAGTAGACTGAGCTGAAATACGGTTGGCCCGGCTTCGGCACGAGGAAGCGCGCATCGCGCGAACGGTCCTCGCCACCTCCTACCCGGTCCATGGTGAGGCGCGAAGCCCGGATCTGTTCCCGGCCGTTGGCGTCGATCCAGGCAATATCCGTGATAGCAGGGACCTGCCGCAGAAACTTCAGGAAATCGATATAGCGCTGGTCGTACGAGGGTGCCGTGCGCCCGGGTGGCGTCTCGGTCCAGGCAATGTTCTGCTCGATGTCACGCAGGAACTGCTCGATGCGAATGGCCGCGCTCACGGCCTTTTCCCGGTGCACCGCAGCGAGCGTCGCGCGCGTTTCCTGGTAGGAAAAGCTGAGCGCCACCGCGCCACTGGCGATGAGCACGCCCAGCACCAGCACTACAAAATAGGCGGCGTACTTGCGAAAAAGCCGGTTACGCTGCGTCAAGTTCGTAGACCTCGCAAAGTGCTTCGACCGCGACGCCGTAATCGTACGCCCGTTACCGCAGGCAGCGCCATCGCACTAACGCGCGAGCGCAATCGCGCACTCATGGCCGATGGAACTCACTCAATAACCCTGTCTGCCCGGACGATGATCGACTGCGGTACCTCGATCCCCAAATCGCGGGCGACGCCGAGATTGACGGCAAGCTTGAAGTCCCGCGGCTGCTCGATGGGAATGTCAGCTGGTTTGGCACCCCGCAGAATCCTATCTATATAAACCGCCAGGCGCCGTTGCAGCGCCAGGTAGTCCGGACCGTAACCGATCAAGCCGCCCATGGTCGGAAAGCCGTGCAGAAAGTGCATCGTTGGCACGCCGTGCATTGTTGCCATGCTGGCAACCAAATGGGTCTCCTCAAAAAACAACGAGTAGCCAAGCACCATGACGGCCGGAATCTTGTCGCGCGCCATCGCCTCGTAGGCGCGTTCGATCCCGGCCGGATCATTGGCGTCATATAGGACAACCTTGATCCCGAGCTTCCCGGCAGCCTCGCGGCTCACGCGAATGTAGGTCTCGGTCAGCGACCGCGAGAGTGACGACTGGGTCAGGAGGCCGACCCGCTTCAGATTGGGTATCAGCGCCTTCAGGTATTCAAGGCGCTTGGCGTACAGTTCCAGGGCGAAATAAGTGACGCCGGTGAAATTGCCGCCCGGGCGCGCCAGCGTCTTTGCCCATCCGGCGGCGACGGGATCGCCGCTCGCGATGCCGACAATTGGAATACTGCGCTCCGCCGCCATCGCCACTTCGACCATGGAGTGACCGCGTGCCACGATGACATCCGGTTTGGTACGCGAAATTGCTTGCATCACCGCGGGCCCGCCGGAAAAGTTCCCGTTGGCGTGATGGCACTGGATCTCGATGTTTCGGCCTTCCTGGTATCCCAGCGCGCGCAATCCTTCCCGGATTTCCACTGCGCCGCATTCCCCTTCGTTTAGAAAAAAGAGTGCCACGCGCGGAACCCTGGATTCCTTGGCATGAGCGACACCGATCAGAGCCAACATCGCGGCGACGATGGCAAAACGCAGCCAGGAGGAGCGATTCATTCAATCACCGTGTCGGCACGAATGAGTATCGATTGCGGCACCTTGAGCCCCAGGTCACGGGCGACACCGAGATTGATCGAGAGCTTGAAGTCCCGCGGCTGCTCAATGGGTATGTTTGCCGGCGGGGTGCCACGCAGGACCTTGTCGACGTATACCGCCAGGCGCCGCTGCAACGCGGCATAGTCCGGGCCGTAACCGATCAGTCCTCCCATGGACGGGTAGCCGTGCAGAAAATACATCGTCGGCAAGCCATGCATGCTGGCCAGGCTGGCAACCAGTGCACCCTCTTCAAAGTACAGCACGTAACCGAGCGCCATGACGGCCTGTATCTTGTCGCGCGTCATCGTCTCGAAGGCACGCTCGATTCCGGCCGTATCGTCGGCGTCGTAGAGGACCAGGCTGATCCCGAGCTTCTCGGCGGCCTCGCGGTTGATGCGGATATACATCTCGGTCAGGGACTGCGACATGGCCGTTTGGGTCAAGAGACCGACGCGCTTCAGATTGGGAATCAGCGCTTTCAGGTACTCGAGACGCTTGGCGTACAGTTCCCAGACGAAATAGGTGACGCCGGTGAAATTGCCACCCGGGCGCGCGAGACTCTTTGCCCATCCAACAGTCACGGGATCGCCACTCGCGATGCCGACAATCGGAATATCGTGTGTCGCATGCATCGCGGGCTCCACCATGTAGTGGCCACGCGCCAGGATGAGGTCGGGCTTGGTGCGGACCATCGCCTGTGCCACGGCAAGCCGGTCCTCGAATCGCCCATCGGAGTGATAGCACTCGATCTTGATGTTCCGGCCTTCCTGGTACCCGAGTTCGCGCAACCCCGCGCGGAGCTCGGGCGCGCCGCACTGTCCCTCATTGACGACGAGAAGGCCTACGCGCGGGACCTTGGGCTCCCTGGCTTGGGCGGCACTGATCAGGACCAATACGGCGACGACAGCAATACGTATGGGGTTTCGATTCATTCAATCACCTTGTCGGCGCGTGCCAGCAGTGACTTTGGAACCGTCAGGCCCATCTCGCGCGCGACCCGGATGTTGATCGCGAGGATGAACTGCGTCGGCTGCTCCACCGGCAACCCGTCGGGGCGGGCGCCACGCAGGATCTTGTCCACGTAGATCGCCGCGCGGCGCTGCAACAACGCATAGTCCGGGCCATAGGACATCAGCCCTCCAATTTCCGGGAAGGTCTTGGCGTAGTGCATGGTGGGCAGTCGATGACGCCGGGCCAGATCAGCGATTCGCTCGATCTCCCCGGGATGCCGGAGTTTCGGTGGGACGAAGACCGCCCCAATCCTTTTGCTCGCCATCATTTTGAAGACCTGATCCAGATCGGCGACTGCTGACATCTGGAAAACCGTGATTTCGAATCCAAGCGCTTGTCCTGCAATTCTTGCATCTCGAATATAGAATTCATTCATTTCCGTGGGCGCATCGGGGTCAACCAGAACGCCGAGTCTCTTGAGTTCCGGCGCCATCGTCTTCAGATATTCAAGGCGCTTGACGTTGAGCTCAGTGCTGAAGTAGCTCAACCCCGTTACGTTGCCTCCGGGACGCGCAAAGCTGGCGATTAGCCCTGCCGCCACGGGCTCGCCACTTGCCAGAATGACAATGGGAATCTCGCGCGTGGCACGCCGCGCCGCTTGCGCCTGGGCGTGCCCGATCGTCACGATGACATCAGGACGGGTCCGAATCAGCTCCGCGGCGATGCCATCGAGATCCGCGTAGTTGCCGTGCGCATGCCGGCACTCGAACTGTACGTTCTGGCCCTCGACGTAACGCAGCTCGCGCATTCCTTCCTCAAACGCCCGATTGGGGCATCCCAATTCATTGAATGCGAGCAGCGACACCCGTGGAAGACGCCTCGTGTCCGCGGCAGAACTGGCCGACGTCATCGCCAGCGCGGCGACCAGGGTCAGGGCGCGCGCGAGAAAAGTGTGCTTCATTGAATCACCCGATCAGCGCGGGTTAGAACCGTCTTCGGAATCGCGATCCCCAGGGCGTTTGTAGTCCTCCGGTTCACAACCAATTCGAAGGTGACCGGCAATTCAACCGGGAGGTCGGCGGGGTTCGCTCCATCGAGCAGCTTGCGCACGTAAACGGCCGAGCGGCGAAAGAGATCCCGTCGGGGCGATCCAAAGCCGGCCGCGCAGCCGGCATCGGCAAAATCCGGTGCGAAGCCGAACACCGGAATCCGGTGCTGCACCGCGAGCGCGCATAGCTCGGCGCGCCGATCGAGATAGCTGTTGTCGGCAATCAGCGTCAGGGCATCCGGCGTATCACGCGCGATGGTGCGGAAAACCTGCTCCAGGTCGTGGGCCCCGACGAACTCGATCGCGTGAATCGTGATTCCCTGGTGTCGCGCAGAATTCCGGATTTTCTCAAGTACCGGCCGACTGCTCGGATTGCTCGGATTGATCAGCACTCCCAGCCGGCGCCCGCGCGGGCGCAGTTCCCTGAAGAGCTGAACGTACTTCTCGGCCACATCCTCGGCCATGTTTCCGAGACCGGTCGTGTTGCCGCCGGGGTGAGAAAGGCTCTTGACGAGTCCCGAGCCAACCGGATCGGTGGTGGAAATCATGACGATGGGCACCGTCCGGGTGACGCGCTGCGCGGCGCGCACCGACGCGACGGTCACCACCATGATGACGGAGGGCCCGCGCGTGAGCAGGTCCTGAACCAGCACCGGAAAGCGTTCGTAGTGATTGTCCGCATAGCGGGCATCCAGCACGTAGTGCTTGCCCTCGGCGAGACCCTGCTCCTTCATTCCCTCCCTGAATGCCGCAACGAATTCCGCGCTTCCCTCGATCGTGCCCGTGCCAAGCCAGGCTACGCGAGCAACCTCCTCGGCGTGCGCCCCATATCCCCCGAGGAGGCTCATTGCCGTGAGTCCGAATATCGCGGCGCGCGCGTTCATTCGATAATCCGGTCGGCGCGCTCGAGAATGCGCTTGGGAATCGTGATGCCCATTGCGCGGGCGCTTTTGAGGTTGAGCACCAGGCTATAGTGCGTCGGCTGCTGGATGGGCAGGTCGCCGGGGTTGGTGCCCCGCAGGATCTTGTCCACGTATGCCGCCGAGCGACGACTGAGGTCGCCAAAGTCCGGCGCGTAGGACATGAGCCCTCCGTTCTCCGCGAATGCCTCGAGGCCGGTGATGCTCGGCAGACGGTGCTTCAGCGCAAACTCGGGGATGATCTGGCGGTAGCTCGCCGTTCGCAGGTCGATCAGCGTCACGATGGCATCGGCCCCCTGGCGCTGTATGTTCTCTAATATCTTCTCGAAACTCGCCTGGCCGGCCGCATCGCCCGGGATCAACTCGATGCCGAGTTGCTTGGCCGCGGCACTGGTGGATTCCCACTCGCCACGCATGACCGCGTTCGACGAATCCCAGAGCACCGCGACACGGCGGATCGTCGGCACGGTTTCCTTCAGCAACTCAAGACGCTTGGCCCCGAGCTCCAGGTTCTGCTGCGACATCCCGGTGATGTTGCCGCCGGGGTGCGCCAGCGACTTGGCAAAACCGGCAGCGACCGGGTCGGCGGAAAACAGGATAACGATAGGGATGGAATCGCTCGCCTGTTGAAGCGCCCGGATTGCCGGGTTGCCGGCCGTCACCACCAGCTTTACCCCACTCTCAACAAGTTCCTCGGCCACAAAAGGCAACGCGTCGGTAGCGCCTTCCGCCGAGCGGTAGACAATCTGGATGTTCTTGCCGTTCTCGTAACCCAGCTCGCGCAGTCCCGCAATGAACCCCGCGCGCTCCGGCGAGGGCTTGTCGGTGAGCGGTGCAACCGCGAGATAACCGATGCGCGGTGGTTCCTCCCCGGTCGCCGCATTGGACACGCCAGCAATGCCGAGGCCGGCAACAAGCAATCCTGCTAACAAACGATTCGATTTTTTCATCCATTCATCCTGGTGGTTGCTACATCACCCGATCCGGAGACCCATGTTCGAACCAAACCACGGTGCGCGTCCATCGGCCGCCGGATCGCGGTATCGCGGTATCGCATATGCTCACATATGCTCATCAGAATACCTCGATCTCGACCAGTTCAACGGGCACCTGGCCCTCGTTTCTTATCGTCAGTTCCTCCTTGGCGTCCACCCACTTGAAGTATCCGGGTTCGAGGTCCCACATTCGTGTTGGCTTGCCTTCGGGCTGTTCACTGATTCGACCGGAGGATATTGCGAAGATCGCGGTCCCGGCCGGGCGCGTGAAGACGTCACTGGATTCCCCCGGCTTGAGCTTGAGGCGGTAGATGCGCCCGCGTGGGTTTTCCAATGCGGTTTCGAACGGAGGAAATCGAAGTTCAGAAGAGTTCGTGTTGCCAGCCGTGCGTGTCATCAACTCAAGAACACTGACAAGCGCAGGCTCGTCCTTGCCGGCGCTCACCCGATGAATGTACGGCCCATTCTCTGCTGGTATGAACAGGACGGCCCCGTCGTGCAAGTCGGTTGCCACTCGTTTCCCCTGAAAGGGCTCATTCGCGAAACCCTTGGATCGAAAGAACACGAAAAAACCATCGTACTGATGCTCATGAAACAGCGAGGTCTTCCCTTTCGGTAGCGCCGCCTCGATCATGCGCACCCTGCCGTTCTCGAATTTGACCTTGTGATTGGGCTCCGAGGTGATAGGAACCACGCCAGCCGGCAATTGTGCAAGACAGGGCAAAGGCAGGAAGAAACCTGCAAGATACAGAATGAGTGCCGCTGCAACTGGCGGGGCGAATCGATATGTTTGCGCCATTTCAGTTCTCCATGCGAATGCAGAATATTTTCTGCGCCGGATACGCCCAGCGCCACGCTTGAGGGGCGAGCGGTGTGTCAGCACCGCGAATCCGCCTCGAGGCGCTTGTTGGGCAAATTGTCTTCGGCCTCATTCCCAGCTACTTATCCACGACGGTGGTATCGGGCTGACCCTTCTCGAAAACGCCGAAGGTGACCGCCTTGAAGGGCTTCGCGGAATCCGGATTCATGGCTTGATGCACCACCCTGCCCGGGATGTGAATCGTTTCTCCCTTTTTGATTGTCACCTTTCCTCTCCCCGCGACGTCCAGGGTCAATGTCCCTTCCGCGAGATAGATGAACTCATCGCCGGGGTGATAGTGTTTCTTGCCTACAAGCATCGGCTTGCCATCGACGGTCAGCACCACCGCCTGCTTATCCAAACAGCCAGCAAGATCTGCTCTGGTGAGTATCGTGCGCACCTGCCCGGGGGCTACCGTGATCTTCTCTTTCCCTTTCGCAGGATCTTGTGCGTGAACGGCACCGATACATACGGCCAATACAAAGGATGCTAGTAAAGACTTGTACATGGTTTCTCCTTATCGCAACGTGGTGGTAGTGAAGGTGCTATCGCAATCGCCCAACGTCTGGTCTCCCGAATCGGCGATTACTTCTTCGGTGCGTGCGCCGGATCTACCCAGAGCTGCGCCGTCGGACCCATGCCCCGGATCTGCACGACCGCCCCGTCACCCCTGGTCGCGACGAAGTGCGGGATCTTGGCCGGCTCGGTGTAGAAGCTGCTCGCCGGTAGCGCGACCAGTTTGGATTCATCGAACTTCTTTCCCCAGCCGATGTACCAGGTCCCGGAGATGATGTCGTAGGTGCGGTCTTCCGGATGGCTGTGCGCCTCGAGCTTGAAGTTGGGCGGAAACTTGACCCGGTAGACATACGGTCCGGGTTTGCTCGAATCGCCGATCATGTTCGCGACCTCGAGGCCCGGCACCCGGGGCGATGGTTTCCACTTGAGCTCGACCGGCGTGAACTTGACCGCCTCCCTGGGAACATCGCTCGCCATGGCCGGGATCGCACAAACCATCAAGGTCGCGGGCACAAGCGCCATTTTCTGGACCAACCGCATGAAGCACCTCCGTTCGGATTGTTGTTGCGGCCAGTCGTGGCCGTGCGGCGCTCGGCGTTCCCGGTGCATCAGACGCTTCGCGCGGTGGTTGTGAAGCGCAAGCGCTCACGACCTGCACGGCACGCTAGCGCAGGGCACGCAATTGGCGAATCCGACGGAGGTCTTAAGACAATTGGTGGGTCGGGTCGGGCGCGTTCGGGCCCGGGACTTGCAGCGGACGGTGCTGGAACGGCCAGGACCCGCAACCCGTTCTACCCGGCCAAAATCCAGACGGGTGACTCCCGATAGCGGTCGTTAGCGGCAATCGGAACAATCGGCGTAGTATCTACCGCGCTCAGGATTTCTGGAGCCACACCCTGTGCAACGCCGGGGAGGCGAAGCAGGACGCCCGGGTGAGGTTGCCGCCGACAAGCTGACTATCAATCGGAGATCGCCATGAAACGTCTCGTGGGAATTCTGTTCGCGGTGTTGTCATTCGCATTCCCGGCGCTCGCTGGCCCGTATGCCGACGTCAAGGTGGAAAAGATCAACGACCGGGTATATGCGCTGCTGGGCGGCATCGACGTGCCGAACAGGCAAAATGGCGGCTACGTCAACAATGTCCTCGTCATCCTCGGGAACAAGGGCGTGATCCTGGTCGATGCCGGCTCGCACAAATCCGTCGCCGAGCACATCAAGCGCGCGATCAGGGCACTGACCCCCGACCCCGTCACCCATGTGCTGATCACCCATCACCATCCCGATCATCATCTCGGACTGGTCGCCTTTCCCGACGCGCAGGTCATTGCCTCCGAGTTTTGCGCCAGGCAGATTGCCGAAGACGGTGCCGGGATGGTGTGGCGAATGGAACGGATGACGGGCCTGACCCTGGGCGACACCGCGCCGGTCACGCCGCAAACCGTTATTGCGCAACATGCACGCCAGGCAAAGACCATCAATGGCGTCACACTGGAACTGATCACACCGGACACGGCGCATACCGACGGCGACATGATGGTGTGGCTGCCGCAAGACGGTGTGCTTGCTACCGGGGATGTCATGGTGCACGGGGTGAATCCAAACATCGGCGATGGCAACTTGAAGAAGTGGCTGGCGGTACTGGGAAGTGCCGGCGAGCTTCCCGCCAGCACCATCATGCCCGGCCATGGCGCGCTGATGCGGCCTGCCGACGTGGCGAATTTCCAGGAACTGATGGCGAGTTTTTACAAGACGGTCGCGCAGGTCCACAAGGATGGTGGCGAGATGTCGGACGTGCGCAAGAAACTCGACCTTGCCCGGTGGCAGAAACTCTCGCGCTTCGAGGAATTGATGGGCCGCAACATCAGCACCGTCTGGCTGGAGATCGAGACCGACAGCTTCTGACCGTGGAACCCGCGACTTCGAACAACCTCGTCTCCGCTACCGTACCAGCGAATACCGGCGGTCGGACGGCAATGGTTCTCAAGATGAGCGGAGACCGTGATCTGACCCCGATACTCGTTGCTGCTATCCGAGCAGGCTGAGACCGTAGCGCCACATGGGCAAGGTGAGGAAGGAAAGCGGGATACCGATGCCGACCATCAGCGTAACCAGTTGCGGATCCAGGTCGCGTTCCATCGCCACGATGGCGGCGCCGATCTGCGGGGGCATGGCGGCTTCGAAAATGGTGATCTGTACCATTTCACAGCGACCGGCAAACAGGCCGGCATAGATCCGCGCGATCTGCTCGATGTATGGGGTCAGGGTTAGAACCTCTTCCCGGCCCTACTATCGCTTCGACTCCAAGGGAAAACCGCGATTCCTGCCCTTTCGAGACTCGCTGCTTTCGATGAGAACGGGTTTACAGCCAGGGAAAGCGAATACTGGAACGACTCCGCTCTGACCCGGTTTTCGCGAACTATTCAAGCAGCGGATCGCCCTTCGGCAATTGATGCGCATACCACACGGCCAGTTCGTTGGGAAGTCGAGTGATCTCTGTCGTGGACTGTCGATCGTCACTCATTGCGATAGGTACGAAGGCTTACCCGGAGGGTAGCATGATGGGTACCAACGGTTGCAACAGTGGCGCGACCTTTTCCGTGTCCGATCTTGCCCATATTTCGTTGACACCCGTCTTGTCGCGTTAACCCCGAGCTGAAACGAATGGTGAACAAGGTGACGAACAGTTGCACAAGCGCACCAGCCGTTTGTTAAATGTGGTCTTTTGTATTCATCGTGGTTTCCCCCGGTCTCAACCGTCTGAAGCTTCCTCGACCTGATTCTTGCCGCTTCGCTTGGCTTGAAACAGCGCGGCATCGGCCTTCTCCACAAGATCCTGAAATGTCTCAATCCGGTTGCCACACGACGCGAGACCGATGCTGACGGTGACCGTCCGGCCTTCCGGCAGGCCTACGGACATTTCCATTCTCATTCTGTTGGCAATGTCGATGGTTTCATGGATCTCTGTCAAAGGCAGGATCACCGCAAACTCCTCTCCGCCGTAGCGACAGCAGATATCCGAATCTCTTGCCAAACGCAACAGTGTTTTGCCCATCGCTGCCAGGATCCTGTCGCCTTCGCGGTGCCCGTACTTGTCATTGACCTGCTTGAAATCATCAACATCGATCAACGCCAGGGAAACGGGTGTTGCATAGCGCCTGAAGCGCTTCACTTCCAGGTCGATCTGTTGATAGAAGTAGGTATGGTTGAAGAGACCCGTCAACCCATCGCGCAAAGACAGGCCGACAATCTCTTCAATATGTGCTTCACCAACCAGCGTGACGGAACCCATATTGTTGGTGACGTTCGAAAGGTAATCCAGCGCGGCCACTGCAATCCCGACGTTCCTCCCCAGTAGCACCGTCAATTTGTCTTTGTGCTTCAGGATATCTGTCCACAGTGCTTCGGCCACATTCGGGCTGAAATACTGGTGAGTGATCGAATACAGAAGGTCGGAATAGAACCTGTGTCCACGGCCACTCTTGAGTTCGTCGAGAGATTTCCTCTCAGCGTCGGTAACCGGCCGGTCCCCGGCAAGCGCGGACACCAGATCCAGAGACAGTGCGTGGTCGGAAAGAATTCCTCGCCGACGATCCACATCGGTCTCCTCGACGAGCAACGTTTTGTCTTCCGGCTTGCTCATATCGGCTACTGACCCCACCGCACTGATGGCTCCCGGGACGAGAACACTATTTTCCACGATAAGCAAATATTCCTCTCTGGCGTGGGTTTTCATCTAAGCCCGAACAGTGCGCCCGTATTCGCTCAATTCCACTTCGACGAAGTGCTCCCGGCGGTCGTCCACCAGCGGGATGATGCCCTGTGCGCGTCCTCCCTCGTCATGGCCGGGTCCACGCACCGTCGAACCGTCCAGTGTCACGCGGATTACTGGCCCCGACTCCGCGCCAACACGCTTGACGGTGATGTGGTAAGAAGTCTCGCGATAACGGTAGTGGATTTTGTATGACTCCCAATGCACCGGGATACATGGCGTCATACGCAGCTGGTCCACTTCCAGATGCAGACCGAGCAGCGTTTCCACGGACAGCCGGTACATCCAGCCTGCCGCCCCGGTGTACCAGGTCCAGCCGCCCCGACCGGTGTGGGGTGTTGCACTATATATATCTGCGCTCATGACGTACGGCTCGACCCTATAGAGTTCGATCTCCGTCGGTGTGCGGCCATGATTGACCGGATTCAGCATGGCGCACAATTCCCAGGCGCGATCCTGGTCGCCCAGCATGGCAAACGCCATCGTGGTCCAGATGGCGGCATGGGTATATTGGCCGCCGTTCTCGCGCACGCCGGGCACATAGCCCTTGATATAACCGGGCTCAAGGCCGGATTGATCGAACGGCGGGTCGAGCAGCTGGATCAACTGCGCATCGCGCCGCACCAGGCGATCGTCCACCGCGGCCATCGCCTGGCGAGCGCGCGCGGGATCGCCGCCGCCGGAAATGACCGCCCAGCTCTGGCTGATGGAGTCAATTTGGCATTCATCATTCCCGGACGAGCCGAGGGGTGTGCCGTCATCGAACCAGGCGCGTCGATACCAATCGCCGTCCCAGGCATGGGCCTCAATGTTTTTCTGCAGCAAGGCCGCTTGTTCGGTGCACACCTCGGCAAAGCTCGCATCGTTCCGGCTACGCGCCAGCCCGGCAAACTGTTGCAGGTTGTCGTAAAGGAACCACGCCAGCCACACGCTCTCACCCTTGCCGTCACGGCCGACGAGATTCATGCCATCGTTCCAGTCGCCGCAGCCCATCAGCGGCAATTGATGTTCGCCAAAGCGCAACCCATGCTTGATGGCACGCACGCAATGTTCATAGAGGCTGGCCACTTCCGCCGATCGTTGCGGCAGGTCGTAGTAAGACTCCTCTTCCGGATACAACACGCGACCCTCCAGAAAATGAATCCGCTCGTCGAGTACGCCGGTATCCCCGGTCGCCGACACATAACGACAGGTGGCATACACCAGCCACAGGTAGTCATCGGAGAAATGGGTGCGCACGCCTTGCCCATTGGGCGGATGCCACCAGTGTTGCACGTCACCCTGGAGAAACTGGCGCTCGGCGCAACGGATCAACTGCTCGCGGACGAGCCACGGGGTCGAATGCATCAGGGCCAAGGTGTCTTGCAGTTGATCACGGAAGCCGTAGGCACCGCCGGACTGATAATATCCACTGCGTCCCCACAGCCGGCAGGACAATGTCTGGTAGAGCAGCCAGCCGTTGGTCATTACATCCAGCGCGGGGTCCGGCGTTTCCACGTGCACGGCGCCCAGGGTGCGGTTCCAGTGCCCCCACACCGCCTCCAGCGCCTGCCGTGCACCCGCCGGTCCACCGTATTGCTGGATGAAATGCTGTGCTTCGTCGGTGCTACGGGCCGCACCGAAAACGAACACAATCTCGCGCTCCTGTCCCGCGGCCAGTTCAAAATGGGTCTGTAGCGCAGCGCATGGATCCAGGCCCGCACCGGTCTTGCCCGACAGGCGCTTGCGACGCATCGCCGCCGGGCTGGCCAACGAACCATTGCGGCCGATGAACTCGGTACGGTTGCCGGTGACTGACCGCACTCGCCCGCTCACCTGCGCGAAGACCACTCGATTGGCGCATTCGCGGCCGTAGGCATTGCGGGCCAACAGCGCCCCACTGTGCGTATCCGTCTCGGTCACAACGTGCATCAGGTTGGCGTGGCGCCACTCACCGAGCACCAGCTCCCAATAGCCGGTCAGCGACAATCGCCGCGAGTTCCCCGAATGGTTGCGCAGCTTGACCACCACGAACTTCACCGGCGCATCCATGGCCACGAAGGTAGACAGCTCCGAAGCAATGTCGGCTTCGTAATGCTCGAACACGCTGTAGCCAAACCCGTGCCGGCACACGTAGCCGGTGCGACCACGGGCGGGCAACGGCGTGGGTGACCAGAACGCACCCGTTTCCTCGTCGCGGATATAAAACGCCTCGCCACTGCTGTCGCTCAGCGGGTCATTGTGCCAGGGGGTCAGGCGGAACTCGTGCGCGTTTTCCACCCAGCTGTACGCGCTGCCGCATTCGCTGACCACCGTGCCGATGTGCGGGCTGGCAATGACATTCGCCCATGGCGCCGGCGTGCTTTGACCCGGCTCGAGGGTGACGATGTACTCGCGACCATCGGGCGTGAAGCCTCCCAGACCGTTGCTGAATATTCGTTCGCGCACCGCCAGCGGAAGGACCGGCTCCGCGGCCGCTGGCGTCGATGGCTCGAGAAGATCCGACGCGCGCTCGGCCGCCACGCGCCGCTCCACCTGGTCGACCAGGGTCTTGGCGGTATCGCTGAACACGATGCGGGCGACCGTCTGCAACAACACCCGCTCATCTTCCGAAAGCTCTTCGGCACGCCGCACGAACACGCCACCGGGCCTGTCGATGACCTGCGCTTCGGGCCCGGCGTTGATGAGCCCCATGATCTGGTCTTGCAGGATCGCCCGATAACCCGAGAAGTCCTCGTTCAAGATCACCAGGTCGGCGATCAGGCCCTTCATCCGCCAATAGGCGTGGACTTGCAGCACCTGCTTGACGAGATCAATGTGGTTGATATCGCCAATGTGCAGCAGCACGATCGGCAGATCGCCCGAGATGGCAAAGCGCCATAGTCCGGACTGACCCAGCTTGTTGCGGGCGATGATACCGGGCGCAGCCCGGCGCGTGGCGTTGCTGAAAATGACAGAGCTGGCCAGGCGACCATACACCTGGGCATCGGCCTCGCTGGCGTTGAGGTGGCGCAGCACCTCCTGGCTCTGGAACCAGGCCATCTCAAAGGCGCGCTCCACGAAGTGGCGATCACAATATTTGTTAAGCAGGGCCAGGGCCGCCTCGCGCGTGTCCGCGACACCGGAGATGATCTGCACGGTCGCCGATTCGTCGGGTAACAAGGTAAAAGTGCGGCGGATCGCCACGATGGGATCGAGCACCGACCCCTCGGTGTTCGACAATGCGGACGGGCTGTCACGGTTATCCAGCACCGCCGGGTTGGCCGCGGTACGTCCACGCCCGATGAACCGGGCGCGGTCCGTCTCGTAGGATGGCGCGTCGGTAGTCGCGCCCGGCGCTGCCATCAGGTGAAACATCCACGGCACTTGCTCGCCCGGTGTGCGCCGACGTCGCGTGCAGAGGATCGCCTGGCAGTCGGGCAGGATTTCGGTTTGCACAAACAGATTGCTGAACGATCGATGGGCCAGGTCGGCATTCAACGGCGCCAGCACGACCTCCGCGTAACTGGTCACCTCGATATGACGGGTCCGGGACGACTGGTTGGTGAGCGTGACGCGGCGGGTCTCGACATCGTCCTCCGGCGAGACGCAGATCTCCGTGTGCGCTTCGATCGCCTGATCGCGCCGTCGGTATTCGGCGCGCGCCTGCACGAAGATCGCCTCATAGTGATCGGCACGCTGCAGGGTCGGTTGATGGGCGGTTGACCAGTAACGCCCCGTGTCACGGTCGCGCAGGTAAATGAAAGTCCCCCAGCCATCGGTCGTGGCGTCCTCGCGCCAACGGGTGACAGCCAGGTCGCGCCAGCGGCTGTACCCGCCGCCGGCATGGGTGGCCATGACGTGATAGCGACCATTGGACAACAGGTGGACTTCGGGTATCGGCGTGTTCGGATCGCTAAACACGCGCATGATCGCGCCGGCTTCCGCGGCAGGCGGACGCGCGGCGGCACTCACTTCCGCGGCGTGCGGGTGCAAGGTTCCGCCCTTCTTCGGCACGCGCTCCTGGAGCAGCAACTCCGTCGCCTGGGCCAGGGGGTCCGACATGAATCGGCGCTGCATCGGCTGGTTGAGCAATACATGGTCAAAGGCCAGCAGGCTCATGCCCTGGTGATGCGCCATGAAGGTGCGCACGATGGCGCGGCTCTTTCCTCTCGGCACGCGCGATGGGGTGTAATCGACCGCCTCGTAGAAACCGTAGGCGCCGAGAATTCCGTTGGCGGCCAGCAACTGCAAGTTGAGACACGCTTCCCGTGGCATCACCGTCAGTGCCAGGGCACTGGCGTACGGGGCGATGACCAGGTCGTCGCCCAGCCCGCGCTTGAAGCCGAGACCGGGCACCCCGAACGCCCGGTATTGATAGACCTGGTGCATATCCGTGGCGTTATAACAGGACTCGGAAATGCCCCAAGGCACTGCGCGCTGTCGGCCGTATTCGATCTGGCGCGACACCGCGGCCTTGCAGGTCTGATCCAACAAGGTATTCGGGTAGCTCGGCATGATCAGCTGCGGCATGAGGTACTCGAACATCGAGCCACTCCACGAAATCAGGCTCACGTCACCGCCATGGCTGGTCAGCAGGCGACCCAGTGAAAACCAGTGCTTCTGCGGGACCTGCCCTTGTGCGATCAACAGGAAACTGGCCAGGCGTGCTTCCGATGCCAGCAGGTCGTAGCAGGTCGGGTCGCGGCGGCGTTCGCCCACGTCGTAACCAATGGCCAGCAAACCACACGACGTATCGTAGAGAAACTCAAAGTCCATCACTGCGAGGGCACGGCATCGATTCACCAGACTGTCGATAAGGGCGAGCCGATCCACCGCGGCCGATGAGTGCGCATCCGTACTCACCGTGCTGACTCCGGCCAATTCCGCCAGTGTCGGGATCGTGCTGGCGCGCTGTGGCTCGGACACCAGGATGCGAAGGTCATGTCGAAGTGCCTGGGATTGCCGGTCGAAGGCCTGCGCCCAGTAATACAGTTCGCCGTCGATATCGACATCCGCCGGCAACCAGGCCACCAACCCGCCGCCCATTCGGTGTATCTCGCTCAGCGCGCTTTCGGCGGACGCCAGGGTCTGGGGCTGCCCATTCAGCGTGAGTGCGTGCAGGGAGTCCTTTAGAAACTTGACCTTCTTCGCCAGATCCGGGATGGGTGAAGCGGGTACATGTTCGGCCAGCACCTGCAAGCTGTCCTGCAATCCCTGAAACGCATTGGGTGACAGCACCGGCTGGTCTTTCAAACCAATCAGCCCGGCTTGCAGGGTGTGCAAGCTGCCGGCCAGGTTGCCACTGTCCACCGACGAAACGTATCGCGGATGCAGCGGTTGCAGCGTGCGCGTGTCGTACCAGTTGAAAAAATGGCCGCGGTGGCGTTCGAGTTTTTCCATGGTGGCCAGCGTGTTCTGCACCCGCTGCAGGAATTCACCGGCGGATAGATACCCAAAATCGTACGCCGCCAGATCGGCCAGCAGCGCCATGCCGATGTTCGTGGGCGAGGTGCGCGTGGCAACGGCCACCACCGGAAATTCCTGAAAGTTGTCGGGCGGCAACCAGTGGTCCTGGGGGCCGACGAAATCCGCAAAGTAGCGCCAGGTGCGCCGGGCCGACGTCCGCAGGAAAGCCCGCTGATCCAAAGTCAGGTCTGGCGCGGGAGACACCAGCGGCCGGCTGATCCACCAGCCGGCAACGGGCGACACCAGCCACAGCAACAGGACGGGCCCAATGACGAGCCACGTCGCCGGTGTGCTCATGGCCAACGCCACCCCCAGAGCCAGCGCCAGCACCGGCCCGATCCACATCTCCACGACAAAGTCAGCCAGCGTGCGGCGCGCGTTGCGGCCGGCGTACGATGGCAGTTGCCAGAGCAGCAGGCCGCGTTGCGTAAACAGCATCCGTACACCCGAGCGCAGGATGGCGTCCAGGCAAATCAGCGTGTCGTACGGCAACAAGACCAGTGTCAGCAAGGCGATCGCCATGGAGCGACGCACGGTTTTGCTGGTCAGGACGAGATGCACCTGCCAATCCCGTTCTTCCGGCTTGCGGATGAGTTCGATCGCGGTGGACAGCACGGTGGGCAGGAACACTATCGCCACCGCCAGCAGGCTCCAGAACCATGCCGAACCCGGGCCCAACAGCCAGCCGCCCACCAACAGAACCAACAGCGACGGCGACACGAGGCTGCGTCGCAGGTTGTCGAACAGCTTCCACTTTGACAAGGCGGTGAGCGGATTCGGTTGCCGCGTCGCCATCGCCCCTTTGACCCCGGGGGGACCGGGCACGCGCGGGAGCAACCACCCGGCCAATTGCCAGTCGCCGCGTATCCAGCGGTGACGCCGGCTGGCCTCGATGGCGTAACTGGCCGGATGCTCTTCAATGAGGTCGACATCAGTGACCAGTGCTGAACGCGCATAACCGCTTTCCAGCAAGTCGTGGCTGAGAACGAGATTTTCCGGAAAACGGCCATCGACGGCCTGGCGAAAGGCATCCACGTCGTAGATACCCTTGCCGATGAACGATCCCTCCCCGAAAACATCCTGGTACACATCCGACACTTCGCGCGTATAGGGATCAATGCCGGACTCACCCGCGAACAGTCTCGTAAACCGTGACTGGCCGGCACTGGTCAGGCTGATCGACGCGCGTGGCTGAAGGATCGCGTAGCCGTCGACAATGCGGCCCTGGTCGGCATCGTAGACCGGCCGATTGAGCGGATGCGCGATATTACCGACCAGGGCGCGTGCCACATCGCGCGGCAGCTGCGTGTCGGTGTCGAGGGTAATGACGTACCGGATCGATTCGAGAAGGCTCTCATCCCCGACCACCTCCGAGAACGCCGTTGGCGCCCCGCCCCGGAGTCGGGCATTGAACTGCTCCAGTTTGCCGCGTTTGCGCTCATAGCCCATCCACAACCGATCCACCGGATTCCACACCCGGGGCCGGTGAAACAGATAGAAGATGCACGGACGGTCTTCGCGGTAGGTCTCGTTGAGCGCCTGTACCACGGCCCGCGCGCGCGCCAGCAACGCGTCATCCTCAGGCTGCGTTGGCCCGGGCGCGTCTCGAAAATCCGTAAGCAGGGCAAAGAACAGGTTGGGATCGCGATTGCCGAGATAACGGATCTCCAGCGCTTCGACCAGATCATCGATCTCGGACAGCCGGCCCAGCATCGTGGGAACAATCACCATGGTGCGGTGAACGGGTGGAATGCCCTGCGAAAAATCCATTCGTGGCAATGCACGCGGCGGCAGGATCTGCGTGACCATCAGGTTCACGAGCGGTACTACCAGCGCCGAGACGCCCGTCATGCCGGTGATCGCAAAAAACCAGTATCGCCAGTCATCCAGCGCGAACGCGTCGAAAGCGGACAGCACGGCCGCGGTCGCCAGCAACGTCAGCAGTAATATGGGACCGAGGTAAAGCGCCAGGCGGTTACGTCGTGCCACGCGGCCGACCCGCCATGTCCACGGCAAGTGGCAACCGACCGCGCGTTCCAGGTCCGGTCGCCCGCGATCGATCAGGTAGTAACCGACATGCGCGCGGCGATCGTTGGCACCCTGACGTTCGGCCGCCGACTGGGCGAGCGCAATGGCGGCACGGGCCACGGCCAACTCATTGCACGCGCTGGCGCGTGCCACGTCCTCGATGACATGCCGGTAGCGGTCGCGGGTGGCGAAATTCTGGCTGGCGTGCATGCCTGCCGGGTCTTCACGCAACGCCTGTTCGACGACGCTGAGCGACTCGACATACTGCTTCCAGTCCATGGCGCCGATGAAGCGCAGGCTGCCGATGCTGTTGGCGATGGAGATCTGGTTGGCCGCGGCCGTCCGGCCGGCCGCCGCCGACAACTGCATGGCGGTCACTCCCTGTTCGATCAGTTTTTGTTCGAACCAGGTTTGCACAAACGCCATCGCCGGGCCCTGCGACTGGAGCCGGGCGTAAAACTCCTCCACGAACGGCGCGGTCAGCGGCACATCGGCATTGGCAAACCTGGCCAGCAACTGGATCAGCTGTTTCGGTTCCGTTTCGGCCGTCGCGAGCATGCGGTCGGCCCAGGTCACGGCGGCGTCGCGCTCGTCGCGACGATGGGCGATTTGCAGGGCGACCCGGCGGAGATTTTCCAGCAACGCCAACTGCAGCATGATCGGGAAGGCCCACAACTCGCCCAGCTTTAACGGTTCCGCGCTCTGGTATGCGACGACGAATTGGGTGGCGTTGTCGCTGTCGACACGACCGTCCATGTGGGAGATCAATTCCAGCGCCAAGCCGTAAATGCGGGGGTAACCGGCTGACGGGCCATCCGCCAGTCGCGGCAACTGCCGGCTGTACCCGCGCGGCAAGTGCCGGCGCGCCAGCGTGATCTGCTGTTCGATCAGATAGAAGTTGTCGAGCAGCCAGGCCTCTGCCGGCACGATCCGCTGTCCCTGCGTGACAGCGACGGTCACAAGGTCATACGTGGCCAGCAGAACACGCGCATTGTCCGCCAGCCGTGGCAGCAACCGGTCCCGCCCCGGATGCGGATCGATTCGGTGCTGACCTGCCAACGTGACCGCGTGGCGCTTCAGTTGCTCGATACTGAACAATTCAGAGCGCAACAAATCGATATCCCCGCTATGGTGCGGGATATCCGGCGTGCGTCCGGTAAATAAAAATGATTTGATGGCGATCACATTCTCCTGGCTTGAATTCGGGACAGTCAGTCAGTACCGGCCTGCATGACCCGTCGTTGCCGAAAACACTTGGCGTGTGCTTTCAGGCCAACGGTCCGGTTACTGGTGCGTATCCTGCGAAACGGAAATGCGCCAAATGATGGCCTTCTGGCCAATCGGGCATGACGCCCCGGGAACACGCGGAACGCTGGATGGCTTAAACGTACTTTCTTCGACGGCGATTCTGCCGGTCACTGCCGTGACCAATCGAACCGCGAAGGGAGGCCCTCTGGCCCAGGCCGCCGGGCCAGAGCACACACTCCTACTATATGCCTTGTCTCAGTTCAGACCCAGTCTTTCTCGCCACATACCGGTGTGGCCAACACAAAGATGCTCGATCGCATCACTCCCATTACCCCCTTCAATGCGCCGTGTGTTCAGTCACCAACGGCTCGTTCCCGGCATTTAACACGGTAGCCACCCACTACCATTCGAGCCGGATCATCGTTTTAGCTAATATGAACCATCGTCCTCTTTCTGGTGCACACGCTTCAATGCCCGACACATCACTGGAACCCTCCTGGAGAGACAGCATCTACCGGCAGCGTGAAGAACTGGCGCGAATGCTGCGCGAACCGCTCGCGCTGCTGGCAGGCAAATGCGTACCGGTTTGGGGCGATCGGGACCGACTGAACGCCGTGCTGCTGGACGGCTTCTCGAGCATACCGTATTGCACGTACCTGTATGCCGTAGGTACCGATCGCGTGCAGATCAGCGACAACGTGGGCAAGGCCGGGCTGGCGCCCGAACATTACCACCGCAATCGCGCCGAGCGCCCCTATATGAAGGAGGCGATGCCGGCCTGGGGATTTCTGCTGTCGGATGCCTATATCAGCATTTCTGCAAAGCGACCCTCGCTGACAGCGCTGCAAGTGGTGGCGTCAGAGGCGGGCCCGCTGGGATATCTGGGTGCCGATTTCGATCTGCGCAGTCTTCCGGTGACCTCCGCGCTTTACCACGAGCCGGGCAGCTGGCGGCAAGTGAAGGGCGACCCGGCCATTCGCAGTACGCTTTTTCAGCAGACCCGCACCGAAAGTCCAATGGACCGCAATATGCAGAAGGCGTTGTCGATTCTGGAGGAACTGATCACGGAGCGCGGCATCTTTCAGTGCCTGATCCACTTCTCGAGCAGCCAGGCCACCATCTGGACGATTGACGATCCCCTTCGCTATCGCATTCTCGATCATGAAGTGCTCAAGGATCCGAACATTTGCCTGGTGTATCCATCACGCCCTTACCCCACCGATGCCGCGATCCCGCGCGACGACATCGCCCGGTTACTGGATGCCATGCGTGCGCTGCGCATGGTGGATACCACCATCTATCTGCGCACCGGATCGATTAACATCTTCAACGGTACGGTGAGCCTGACTTTTTCCTGTGACGGATCGCATTACATGCGCTACGAAGAGTTCCTCGCCAAGGGTGCCAACTTCTGGTCCGGGACTGCCGCCGAACCAACGGATGCCCGGGACAAATAGATAGCTATTGGCACTCTTGAGCGTATAGTCGCGACATTGCAGTCCACTCCTCGTTTTCAGTTCGGAAGTTCCCTCCTGTTGTTCGGGACGCTACTCCCGCCAAATTGCACACAGGAACTGTCTCTGCAAGACATCGCAACTCAACCAACCGAGGTTACTTCCATGACTAACGGTACCGTAAAGTGGTTCAACGACGCCAAGGGCTTCGGCTTCATTACGCCGCAGGATGGCACCAAAGATGTGTTTGTTCATCACTCGACGATTTCAGGCACCGGCTTCAAGAGCCTGTCTGAAGGTCAGAAGGTAACGTTCGATATCGAGCAAGGTGCCAAAGGCCCAGCGGCGACGAACGTGCAGTTGGCCTAGGCACTCGAAGCAGTCAGCTACTGCGCAAGCAGTTCTTGATGAAAACCCCCGCCAGCGAGCGGGGGTTATTTTGCGGGCGCGACCCATGCTCGGCTTCGCCGGTGTGGCAATTCGGTTGCTCCAACCTCCCTTCCACCGCACCGATTTCCCTGCTATTTGCTCGCTTCATATAGTTGACTGATTAACTCAGTTAATTTGCTTATCCCGAGGATTGCGCAGAGTATGGTCCGTGCGCCCGTTATCTCTCCCTGCAGTCGCACTTCTCCCCCAGTACCAACGGCAATCTTTGCAGGCAGGAGCGGTCACCCTCCCGGTGACACATCACGCAAGGACATGCACATGAAGCAAATTGCAGTCGATCCGCAGGAAACTGAAACATCCGGTCGTGAACTTGGCGATCGCCACACCGAGCTCGCCGGGCATCAATGGACCCGCGCGAAATCCCGTGCACTGGCCAAGGGCGAAGGCATCGAACTAGACGACGAGCATTGGGCCGTGGTGGTGTTTTTGCGCGGGAACTATCTGGAACACGGCCTACCGGGCGCGGCGCGGGTTACGGCCAAGGCACTCAAGAAGCATTTCTCGGCTCAGGGCGGCAACGCGTACCTGCGCCAACTCTTTCCCGGGGGCCCGGTAACTCAAGGCAGCCGGTTCGCCAGTATCCGCACCCCCGCGTACGCCACCGACCTGTCGTTTGGCACCAGTTACTAACCCTATATATGAAGGAGCACTACATGAACTCAGACCTCATCAAGATTCAGGAACCTACCCTCAACTTCGCGCCCAACACCTGGGACGCCACGGAATTCATGCCGCGCGATCAGGAGCAAAGCCGACGCCTGCACGAGCCGACGGTCATGGTCAACAGCATCGACCCGATCTCCGGCCGCGACATCGGCAATGTAACCGGGCATCCGCACCTCGTGGATGGCATCCTGACCGTCTACTTTGAATCCCCGAAGACGCACCAAGCGTATCTCGACACGCCGTTCGATCATCCCTTCGTCCGGCTGCCGGGCAAGGCCTCCGCGGAAGATGATCGCGGCGGGTAACGCCCCGCGGCAAGGAGGCCTTGCATGTTGCGACGCCTGTTCTTTCTTCTCCCCGACGAGGCCCAGGGCTCGGCGCTGGTTGCCGACCTGGGTGCCGCAGGCATCGGGCGCGAACACCTGCACGCCGTCACCGGAGGCGGCCGGTTGCTCGAGCAATTTCCGCCGGCCACCGCACGCCAGCAGCGCGACAGCGTGTGGCAGCTCCAGCAATGGCTATGGTTTGGCAACCTTGCACTGTTCCCGCTCGCGGCACTCGGGTTGGCGCTCGCGCTCTACTTCGGTTTGACGCTGACTGCGCTCGCGGCGGCGGCGGTCATGGTTGCTGCGGTCACCGCGGGCGTGGTGTTCACATACCACATGCCGGAGACGCATCTCGGTGAGTTCAACATCGCCCTCGGACATGGCGAAATCGTGCTGATGGTGGATGTGCCGAAGCGACGCGCAAATGAAATCGCTCAGCTCATCCGGCGGCGCCATCCCGAAGCCGAGGCCAGCGGCGTTGGCTGGACCATCCACGCGATGGGACTTTAGCCATCGGGCTGAGTATTGCTCCTGAATCAACTTCCTGCAGCCCCCTTGCCTGATTCATTCAAGCAGCGGATCGCCCTTCGGCAATTGATGCGCATACCACACGGCCAGCCGGTGCTTCATGGATTGTTCGGTTACCTGATCCTCCGGCATGGGCACAATAAGCTTGTCATGCACCAATAGCCGGTAGATAAAGCGTATCTTCTCGCTCGCCGAGTCCGTGGGCTCAAAGACGACCGCGCCCCGTTCCACACCATATTTCATGCCGGCCTGAATGGCGCCCTTCAGGAGTTCCGCTTCATGCTTGAGTTTCTTCATGGTGTCTGCCTTCGGTTGTCCGTTCCTTCCCAGCATGGGCAATTGCTGCACAGTGTGCTCTTACATCCCCTCCAATTCGACAACAAGATTCGAACCTTGTTGTGCTTCGGCGCGAACCGGGCAAAAAGCCCAGTAATCCCTTCTTGCTATCCATACAGCGCCACGCGCGCTACGCACAGGTCGGCGCTGAAGGCACGGCCGATGGCGACGAGACCGATGCGCTTCAAGCGGCGCAGGTTGAGCGGGGTGTCGGTGCGGTGGGGCGCAAAATCCGCGAACGCCAGGCGCTGCGTCTGCCACCGCAGCGGGGCCTGGAAGCACGCGCGGTACGATTGCTGGACCTGCACGAGATCGGCCGTGCGCAGGTGCAAGTTGTAGGTCTCGCCGTTGCCGCATACCTCCATCTCAACGCCGAGGTAGCCGGCGGCATCCATCGCTGCGTCCGCGCCGAGATCAAGACTCGCCTGAACAAAGCCGCCGTTGTTCTCCAGGCGGACATCGCCGGTCAGGTGCAGGCACGGCCGCCCGTGCACCGTGTCGAGCACGAGCCTTCCTTGCGAGACGCCGCCCATGACGGTATCCGAGACCACACGCCAGCGCGTCCCCAGATTGGAGGTGTAACCACCGCTCGCGCGGTCGTCGATGATGAGGAGATCGGCGCTCATGGCAACCCAGGATACGCGCAAGCCTCGGCCAGCGCCTGCGCGCCGTATCCCGTTACGGCCCGCTGGTGATTTCGATCAGCACTTCGTTGCGCCGCAGGAACCAGAGGGAGAAGGGTGAATTGTATCGGGCGAACGTCGGCTGGCCCGTGGTCTTCAGGCCAGCCTGCGCCACCGCCTGGAGCAACGCCGCTTCCTGTGCGCGGTAACGCGACTCGCTCCAGGTGCCGGAGTAGCGCCGCGCGGCCATGAGCCGCTCCGGCACCTCCAGAATGTGCACGCGCGCATCGACCGGCTCCGGCAGGGTCGCGCGCGTATAGCGCGCGGGCATGACAAAGCTGAAGACATAGGTGCCGCGCTCGCCGGCTCCCGCTTTGGGCGTCATCGTCACCGGGGCGGTCATGTTGATCTTCTCGCCCTCGCCGGCCGGCTGCATGCCCACGGGTGCGGTCATGGAGATCTTCTCCTTGGCCTTGTTATTGCCGAAGATGAAATCCGCGAGGATGCGAAAAGCCTGGTTGCCCGCCTCCCCGAACTCGCCGGTGACCTCGGTCTGCGCCCGCAACTGCGGGGCATAACGACGCAGCTCGAACGCCTCGTACTGCTTCACCAC